>JABIGP010000184.1 GCA_018650105.1 Methanobacteriota archaeon | reverse complement strand
ATATTCATCCCAGGCTTTTAGTGAGACTTTAGAGTCAATAATAATATGTCTATTTTCTGGTAATTTAATAATGAAATCAGTCCTCAATCTACTGCCATCAGCAGCGGTTTCACCTTTCTGTTTTAGGTAATCATCTCCTTCTACAAACCCCATGTTCTGCAACATGTTTTCTAGAACTAGTTCGCCCCAAGCACCTTGTTTTTGAGAATCAACTTTCATAGCATTGGTTAGGCTCTCGGTCCCTCTAGACAATTCCATTCCCAATTCAGATACTTGGC
Source organism: Methanobacteriota archaeon (assembly GCA_018650105.1). GTDB lineage: Archaea > Thermoplasmatota > Poseidoniia > Poseidoniales > Poseidoniaceae > MGIIa-L1. The sequence goes on along the minus strand of JABIGP010000184.1, from coordinate 24,849 downwards.
CAATTTCTTTGCTTAGTGATTCGCTTCTTTTTATCGAATCTCTCTCCATTCTCTGAATATTTTCCATATATTCTTTCATGGAATTTGATAATAATTCAGTGGCGTTGGAAAATGATGTCTCCTTTTCCTTTTCCGCCTTTTCAACAACTTCATCAAATGCTTGACGTGCTGCAAGATTGAATGCCTGTGACATTACTTTTGCATTTTCCTCTTGCAGAGATTTGTCATTTGTGCGTGATTCATCAAGTGCATCATAACGTGCTTGAATAGAAATTAATTGTTGATTTAGTTCTGTTTGTGAGGCGAGAATGTCAGATTTGGACTTTTGGTTCATCAAATACCAAACGATAATTCCTGTTAGCACTGCGGCTGAAATAATGAATAACTGTTCCATAATGACCATCTCAATTACTCTAATTGTCTAGGGTATATCAAGACTATTGTATTCATTGTTCATATCAAGGTTCAATAAAGAGTGACTCTTGGGATGAATGATGCGTTTTGAACAACTTAACGATGGCGTATGGGCCATGACCTACCTATTGGTCGATGAAGCAACTATGGAAGCAGCATTGGTTGACCCAGTATACGATTACATGGATTCATACATTGAAAAATTGCAGCAAGAAAACTTGACTCTTCGTTATGCAATTGCCACCCATACTCACGCAGATCACATCACCGCTTGTTTTAATCTAAGAGATGAAACAGGCTGCGAATATGTTATGTGGCATGATACTGCAAGCCTTGGAGTGTCAAAATATGTCAATGATTTAGAACAATTAATGCTTGGTAATAGCTCGATCACATTCCACTTTGCCCCAGGACATACATCAGATTCTATGCTAGTTCAATTTGGTAATTATCTGATGACTGGAGACTTTTTGTTTACCGGAGATGGTGGTGTTGGAAGAGATGATTTACCTAGTGGGAGAATGAAAGTTCATTGGAATTCACTGAAAGTACTGGATCGTTTTGAGGGAGATTTACTCGTTTGCACTGGCCATGACCCACCAGGCACTGAAATGCAGACCCTATCATGGAATCGTGAGAATAATTTTGTATTGAATATGAATTCATTTGAGGAATACAAGCAATGGCAAGATGAAAATAATATCAAATTGGGTTCGGTGTCTAAGATAAAAACTGCAGTTCCTGCAAATTTGTTTAGTGAAATACCGGACGTTATTCCTTGGTTGAATTAAAATCACCTATTATCACAATTTTTTGTGAAAGACTTCAACAACTGATAGGTTTTCGCAGGTATAGGGTTAGTGATGGCACCACCGGTAGACGTGAGTGGATTAATGTGGGCTATAGGCCTATTACTAATTCCTGTTGTATTAGCAATACCCATGAAAATCACATGGCAGTATTGGATAGGTTCAGGCCATGAAGGGACTGAATATCGTGGTATGGTTAGGCAAATCATTGATTCGGGCAGGCAACTTTCGCCATTTAGAGCAACTTTGGATGATTTGGCAAGAGGGTTAAGAATTGCTCCAAGTCGACAGAGATTGATTGAGGCTGATTTACTACATCCTCTGTCCTTGTCACATTTTCTGATATTACCAGCGCTTATTATTTTTCCACTTGCGGTTATTGTTGCACTCCCAGTGATAATAATCGGCTTTCCATTTTTGTTTTTGGTAGAATACATTTTGATTAAAAACAGAGTGCTGATGAATATTTTGAAACTTGTTGAGACTTGGCTTCATTGGCAGGTTATTCACATTCCAAAGCCGCACAGAGGTGCCGAGTTGACCAAGGCAAGAATCGGGGAGTTTTCCCAACATGTAGTCCATTTTGCGCAAGTGCCGCAAGGAACTTTTCTAGGATTATTCGCATGGTTAATGGTTCATTGGACGTTGAAAACAGATTCGTTTTGGATCGAATTATCTATAGCAGTTGGCCTCTACATCTTTTTGCTCGGAATATTGAGCGTTATCAATAATGCATTTGAAAGTGATTTGGTATTTGTAGACCCCTCAAAAGGGAGATTAGTTCCTGTAGACCAATGGCTGGAAAGCATTCTCAAACCTATTGTAGGAATTGGTTTACTATTCCTGATTGGAAGAAATTTACTTGACGAGGCCAGAGGTGGTAACCCCGTATTATTCGCAACTACGGTATTGTCACTCCTATATGGTGCTGCAATTGTTGGTATCGCTTATCGTTGGGGTTATTCATTGTGGCGTGGCACCCGTGTTAAGTCCATTTTTGAAGCACAAATAGTTGAAGGATTGGCACCGTTATCTTATGATCTAACACGCAATAAAGGGAGAATTGATTTCAGAGTTAGAATGACTATGCAAGAACGAATGCAGGTAATTTCAGGGCTATCTTCAAATCAAATGTCCTTTGATGAATTACAAAACCTTCCAACGAGTGATTCAGCAGATATTATTCCTGCCAATCCAATGGAGTGATGTAATCTCTTCTCAAAGTATTAGGCAAAGTTGATGAGACTTATCCAGTCAGCGCAGAATATGGCTAGAATTGCAATTGCTGATGGCATGGCTCCAGCAGCGATAGAGTTGCTGGAAAATGCTGGACACGAAGTCGTAAATGAACCGATTAGTTCCGATGAATTACTCAAAGGAGCGCTATCTGATTTTGATGCAATTGTTGTTCGAAGTGCTACTAAACTTCCAGCAGAAGTAATCGCTGCAACCAGTGACCGTTTGAAGGTAATAGGACGTGCTGGAGTCGGCGTGGATAATATTGATATCAAGGCCGCAGCTAAGGCGGGGATTCCAGTTGTCAATGCTCCAAGAGCCTCAACACAATCTGTAATTGAATTAACAATTGGTCACCTTCTAGCAAGTCTTAGACACTTGCCAAGAGCAAATAGAGGTTTGAGGGAAGGAAAATGGCAGAAAAAAACCATGGGTGGCACAGAATTAAGTGGTAAAACATTAGGATTAATTGGATTTGGCAGAATCGCTCAAGGAGTTGGTGCAATAGCACAAGCAATGGGAATGGAAGTACATGCTTTTGACCCATATCTTCCAGTAAAAATAGCAAAATCACAGAACACTAAGATGCACAAGACTGTGGACACATTATTCAAAAATTGCACACATATCTCGATACATTGTAATTTAACCGACGAAACTCACCATTTGGTCAATGGTGAAAGAATGGCAATGATGCCGGGTAGATCTAGAGATGGAATCAATTGTGGCAATCATATTGTAAATTGTGCACGTGGGGGAATCATTGACGAAATCGCATTACTGCACTCACTTGAAAATGGTATAATTTCTTCTGCAGCTTTAGATGTGTTCGAGTTTGAACCAATCGATCCTGATTATGTACTATTACAACATGATAATTTCCATGGAACTCCCCACATTGGTGCAGCCACATTGGAAGCCCAATCTAGAGTGGGCAAAGATATTGCAAATGCAATAATGACTGTACTCAATGGAGATAAATGCGAAACCACGGTTAACCGAGATTTGCTTTGATCTTGACTTAGTTCTCTACAACGCCCTTCAACTGGTGATATTCGTGGAGCAACTTTGCCGTAGCAGAATCTTGGCTCCATTTCAATAGTTTACTTTCCATCATTGGCAAATATGTTTCATTACTCATCGGTAAAATCGTAAATTCTCCACTCTCTCTAGAAATTAGTAGGAGTAATATCCATTGTCTATCAACTGATTTGCTGTAGACTGAAAGTTGAGTCATGTAGTTTGATTTCATTTTATTTCTAAATTGCACTTTCTTCTTAGGTCCAATGTTTTGATATGGCAAAGTATTGACAGTTTTCATTTCAATAGGAATGCCAGAGTATTTCAGGTCAGGTGTGCCACTAACAGCGATTTTCAACGAGGGTGAATAATATCGTATTTTACTCCCTTTTTGCCAAATCTCACCCACCACTTGGTCACACATATTTGATAAAAACTCATCAAATATATGCCCTAATTCAATCACACCAACCGGAGCAGTCCTCAACAACGGTAATGTTTTTTGATGATTCTTTATTGAGCTCTTTAGGGCTTCTATGAATGACTTTTTACCTTTCAGATTGGAAGTTCGAATATGTGTATTCTTACGATCAAATAATTCATAGTGCTCTGGACATTGTAACTCTAGTTTACTCATTATTTTCTCAAGACTCATGCCCGCCTGCTCGGCAATGGCTAAGGCTTCATTTGATTTTGATATATTAGGAATTGTCATTAATTTATCCACTTTAACATACTTCCACTTAACTGTCTTCAAGAATGTTTCAAACCATTCACGCCCCTCCTTAGATAGTGGTGCTAACTGTTTTGGTCTACGCCCGCAGTGTTCCACAAGTGTTTTACTATCACCAATCTCTTTACAATCCCTGCATCGTGAGAGAAATGGTTTTTTGAGAGTTAATGATCTTGGTTTTTCTGTTTTTGCATCAGATTTCGCCGATTTCTTATCAACGAATTTTAACTTATTATTTACGATAATTGAATTGGTAGTAAATACGATTGGTGTTTTTCCCTTTGACCTAAAAACGATCAAACCATCGGCTGCATTTTTTTTCTTTTTTCCCGAAAAAATACCTTGTCCCAGCGTTTTTTCACCTGCAGGTGCTACACCATTTGCTGGAACCCATACTCGTATTAATTTTTGTAGTTCTGAATCCTCTATTCCTTTGCCGCGCAGTACAATCGGTTCTGTTTGGTATTCTGATTCAAACCACTTATGCCATTCATCATATGTTTTTTCCATTATTTCACCTTGGGTGAATAAGTCTCCGGGGAGTTTATTCATTTTTTTGATATCACTCACACTATATCAATAATGCCTAGAAATATTTTGAATCAAATATATTCTGAGTTATAGTTAAACACCGCTGACATTCAAGATAAATCAATGGCTGCTAGTAGAATCAATTCTTCTGACGAAGATGGTAATTCTTTAGATGATAATAGTGCTGAAAATAGTCGAATTATTGTTCATTGTGACTTAGATGCATTTTTTGCTGCTGTTGAAACGTTGCACCATGATTTAGATCCATCAATTCCACTTATCATCGGTTCAGAACCAAATCAAGGTCGTGCTAGGGGAATTGTATCAACTTGTAATTATCCGGCAAGAAAATACGGTATTCATTCTGCAATGCCTATCGGCGAGGCATGGAGAAGATGTCCAGGGAAGCCGTATGGAAACGCCATTTACATTAGTGGGACGAGAGGATTATACAGTAGAGCAAGCCGAAAGGTAATGGAAATTCTAAAACCCATCGCAGGAAAATTTGAGAAAGCCAGCATCGATGAAGCATATTTGGATATTACAGATTCAGTTGATGGTGACTGGGATTCAGCCTTTGCATTATGTAGGAAGTTGCAACAAGCAATTACCAATAAAGTAGGATTAACTGCTTCTTTTGGAATTGGCCCTACAAGAATCTTGGCAAAGATGTCAAGTGAAATTAACAAACCAAATGGTATTTTCCGAATATTGCCAGATGAAATACAAGATTTTTTTATTGATAGACCGGTTAGAGAAGTTCCTGGTGTCGGTCCAAAAACCGCAACAATGCTAGCCGAATGGGGTATTGGTAATGTTGATGAAGCATATGAGTTAGGAGAATTGGCTTTAGCGAGAATGACAAATGAAAGGTTCGCTTCTAGAATAATTAGATTGGTCGATGGAACAACCACCAATGAAGTAAGTCCTTTGAGGAGTCGTAAATCTGTTGGCAAAGAACATACCTTTGACATTGACCAATTTGACTCAGAAGTTGTATTGGCGAGGCTTAACCAGTTGGTATTGACAGTAATGGAAAGAGCTCAAGAGATGGGAGTTTCTGGAAGATTGGCTGAAGTAAAAATTAGGTATTCCGGTTTTGAAACCCATACACATGGTAGATCTATTCCAGTAGCCATGGATGATACAGAAGTATTTTCTCGCCTCGCTCAACGCCTATTTGCAAATAACCTTCAACATGGGGAAAAGGTTCGTCTAATTGGATTTAGACTTGGACATTTGGAAATGCCACTTTCACGACAAATAACATTGAACTTATGACAATCTCATTCAAGTGAGTGCATACTGGTTAAAATCTTAGTAAATTCAACCAATTCTTCTGGGATTGTGATTCCAGAAATTGGCTTGTTAAGAGATATTCCCGCATCTTTCTTACCGTTCCAAGTTGCTGAATTAAACTCTTGAATAGAATTTGTCAATTTTCTCAAATTATCACCTTCAATTGTATCAACCGATAGTTCGGCAACAATCACTTCAGGGAATGAATCCACATCTACAGCAGACTTGGAATAAATGGTTTGTGAAATATGGTGGGAGAAGAAAGGACATATTGGCGAAAATGCACTAAGGAAATCTCTAACAATTCTGTGAATTGTCCATGCAGCGGCCTTATCCTCATCATATAATCTAGTCTTAACCATCTCCAACCAATGACTAGGCAATACACCTGTTGCGAATGATTTCAATGCCTGAGTAGCAGTGTAAATATCAAGGCCAGCCCAACTATTTTGAACGATTGACATCGTATTTTGGAATTCTGCAATAATCCATCTATCCTCAATTGCTAAATCTTCTGGAACTGTATCTAAGTCATCAGGGCAAGGGAACATTGAAGCAAATCTTGCCACATTGAATATTTTTGTCAGTACTCCGAAATATTTCTTTTCAATCTCCTCTGGATTGATATGGAAATCATCACCAACTTGAGCATCGCATGCTTTCCATAGACGGAAACATTCTGAACCGATTTTATTAGCTCTTAGGCTCACAGTTTTGTCAGGGCCTTTTACCTTCCAAGAGCCAGTTTTTCCACCTGCTCCACATTCTAGAACAGAATCTGCATCTATGCCGTTCCCAAGCGATTTACTCATTTTCCGACCCCATGGGTCCATTCCTAAACCATCTATCCAAACATGCTCAAAACCTGGCTTATTGAGCAGTAGTGTTGATTTCAATAAAGTATAGTATAACCATGTTCGCACGATTTCTTTTCCTTGTGGTCGTAGTGCAGTTGGAAATGCTTTTTCAAACACCTCTGGATGATTTAGATATCCACTAACGAAGAGATTGGAATTAGATGAATCCATCCATGTATCGAATACTTTTTCTTCCCCTGTAATGTTACCTACACTTTCTTGCAAGTCTTGATATGAACCTAGATCTTCTCTTGTTTCCCTATCTAATACCCTGCTTCCATTTGGCGGAGAGTCCTTCCAAGGCTGCACATATGTCCCACTAGGTGGGACAATAATTTTAGTTTCATCTTCAGAATACCAAATCGGTATTTCTGTATGGTACCAGCGGCGGCGTGAAATCGGCCAATCAATACTGATATTATCCATCCAATCAATTAAAAATTGTTTATTTCTTGAGGGATGGAATTGAATCTCTTCAATATGTTCCTTCATCTCATCCTGGATGTGAGTTTGGCGCACATACCATTCTTTCAATAGGATAATTTCAACAGGATTCTTGCCTCTTTCAGAAACTGGTATTTCCTGCTCACGTTCAACTATTTCAGCGATTTTACCATTTTCTTCCAAATATTCAGTGACTGCTTTACGAGCCTCTAATACCTTTTGTCCAGCCCAAGGTCCTGCTATGTCAGTCATACAACCATCGAGGTCAATTGCTCTAAAAGGAGTCAATCCTAACTCTCTAAAAACTGCAACATCGTTTTGGTCGCCAAATGAACATACCATCAATACTCCAGAGCCAAATTCTGATTTGACTGATGCGTGAGTTTTGATTTCTACGCTTGTTTGCCTACCATTGACCGGAATAGGTAATTTGATTCTCTTACCTATTAGGTCTCTATATCGTTCATCGTCTGGATGTACGACAACAACGCCACACGCACAAATTAATTCAGGTCTTGTGGTTGAAATTATTACTTCAGTACCATCATCAGTATACCATTTAATATCAATTAGTTTTGTTCTTCGAGATAATCTTTCAACTTCAGCATCAGCAATAGTTGTTCCTTCAACAGGGTCGTAAATATTTGGTCGTAAGTCTTCAACAATTTCTCCTTTCTTAAATAATTCAACAAATATTGCTTGAGTTACTTGTCTATATTCGGGGGAGTCGGTAAGGTATTCTTTACTAAAGTCACATGACAAACCGACTCTTTTAGCGGTATTTCTCATCGCTTGTGTAAACTCTTCAATAGTCTCCTTACACAGTGAAAGGAACTCATCACGATCATAAGTTTTCATTTTTCTTTTTGTATTACGCTCTACAACGAATTCAATATTTATCCCGTTACGGTCCACACCCCAAGGGAAATACACTTCTTTGCCGAGTAGTCTTTGTGAACGTGCGATAACATCTATCATTGAATATTGGGCAACAGCACCAATATGCCAAGTTCCTGAGGGATATGGAGGGGGAGTGTCGATAACAAATATTTCCTTGCCACTGTCAGGGTTAAACCCATATCTTTCAGTATATTGTTGCTCATCCTCTGAATGAGCCTCTTGAATCTTTTTTTCTAGGTCAATTGACCATCTTTTTTCTGGTAATGTTGGGGCTGGCATTTGCCTCACCTCGGCTCCGCACACGTTAACAGTGCGATTCCATTGGGCGCTAAACATATCACCTTTGAACCTCTCCCTAAATATTCGTGAAAAGAGACCTATACGGTTATAGAAAAACAGTGCCCAAAAATGCATTATTTGTGAACATCAATAGGCATTCTTTCAAAGGCTTGGTGCTACAGCCATAAAATAAGGGGGTTGCAAATATGTCAAGTGGCAAAAAGAATGGCAACGAAGCCTCCGTTAGTGACCGAATGGGTGCGATTGCAGATTATAGCAAAAACAGATTCCAAACCGGAGCGTCAGACTTAGGACAAAGAGTCAAAGGTTTTGATCCAAAAGATGCTCTTGACGCAGTCTTGGATGCACCAGAACGCTTCAAGAGAGAATGGCAAAAACATGGTGCAACTGGGGCGATAACGAAGTTTCCAATTGCTACAGTTATTATTTTTCTTCTTATCACAAGTTTCTTCGTCACACAATCGGGATTCCTTGATGGTACAGAATTTGATGACGACCCGGATAATTCTGCGTTAAATGTCAATGGAGACATGGAAGTTTATCTTCCTGAAGGAAGTCCTGTTGGTGAACTAATCAAAATGATAGAAGAAGATTGGACCACAAATGTGATGGTTGTATACATTGAATTGGGAGATGACTCTGACAGAAATATCACTGACAAAAGAATATTACAAGAAATTGACTATGTTGAAAAGGAATTGAATCCACATATTTCTAATTCAGTTGATGATCCCGTAATTTATATTTTATCTCTCTCCACAGTTCTCAAAGAAGTAAACTCGAGCGCACCTAGAGTAAGAGAGGCAATTGTAACCGAACTAGGACAATTGGGATGTTTGTCTGGACAAGATGATTGTGCAAGTGCTCAGGCTGCTGGTGAGTTAAATGAACTACTGAAGGCAACGGATGCACAATTTGGCGGCGGTTATGAAATTCCATCACAGCAAACAATTGACTTGATTGTGCAAGAAATGTATGAGGACGATGGCACCGCATCCCCTGGTTTGGACAAACTTGCAAGAGATGTAAAGGGTTCTGAAAATGGAGGCCCTGATGGAAAATTAGATCGTGCCATTATGGCAGTTGCAGTCGCCGTCTCAGATGAAGAAAATAAAACTGCAAAGGATCTTATTGAAAATACTCAGGCAGCACTTGACAGGATATCTAAACTTGAAAGAGCATGTGAATTTGATGAAAACGGTGCTGCAGTTGATGGAGAATTGTGTACTTGGGAAGATTTTGATTTAACAATGACTCTTACCGGTGCAGTACCAATAACAAATGCAGTTACCGAGTTTTCATTCGTTTTGTTTTGGGAAATTTTTCCTGTTGCCTGTATTTTAGTGGCTCTGGGATTATTTGTTTTTCATTCAGATATTCTGCAAACAGGACTGAATGGAATACGCCCGTTACAAGGAATTAAAGTTGTAATAATAGCAGGTCTTCCAACTCTCTGTGCAGTGTTTTGGACATTGGGGATAATTGGGTTTACCAACTATGAGGTGACTATGACTGTAATTATCGTAGGGCCTATTTTACTTGCTCTAGGAGTTTCATATGGACTCCACATCACCAATCGTTATGCTGAAGAAGGCGGTACTAAACACGAAAAAATGAAAGCTTCTCTTAGTTCTACAGGTAAGGCTGTATTTTTATCAGCAGTAACAACTGTTATTGGATTCATATCATTAGTATTCACGCCCATGGCACCAATTCAAACGGTTGGAATCGCATTGTCTGGCGGTATTGTAGTAGTGTATTTTTTGACGATGTTTATGGTCCCCAATCTCACTCTGATTTTGGATTTAAGAAAGCCCAAACACCCTCCTCTAAAGGTATTCAAGAAGATGGTTGAAATTCCTGTAAAACATAATGTTCCTGTTATTGCCATCTTCCTTATTCTCATATTATTTTCATCTACAGTAGGCCAACAAAATGTGCAAGAGAATATTGATTTGTTGGGTATGGCTCCTGAGGGAGAACTATCAGTACAAAAAATGAAACAATATAGTAAAGAATTCGAAGCTGGGCAAATTGGAATGATATTAATCAACGCCAATGTCAGTGGAGATATTAACGATGGTGACCCCGCTAATGATGACCCTGCGAGCAATTTAGACATTATTGATGTGCTGGAAGGGAAACTAAATGGCATCGAAAATACATCAGCAGTTTCAATAGTTTTCCTAATGAAATCGACGGGTATTGAGGTAGCAGTTTCTGGTTCTCAGTTATATGAATTCATAGACAATACACCCCTTCCTGATGATATCAAACAAACCGCACAAGTATTGCTGGATAGAGATGTAACTGCCGATGCTTCATTTTGGGATTTGTTGATGACGCCTGAAGATTATGGTCTGCCTGGAACTAAGCAAAGTCAGATTTTCTTATTGGATGTCTTTTATGCTTCAATTACCAAAGAGACAAGAGAGATTTTCGTAAACGAAGATTTTGACAGGACGCTAATTTTCGTTGATATGCCCTTTGTACCAGTTGCAGAGACATCAAAATATGTTGATCAGGTAAATCTGCATGCTGAATCATTTAGAGGAGGTCATGGAGAAACTGCAGAAGATTTGACTGGCGTAGCTGCAACTGTAATAGAAGTGAATGAGTTAATCGTTGGCTCCCAGTGGACTTCATTGGGCTTTGCTATTATCCTCACACTAATTACGCTAGCAATTGTTTTTAGAGATATTCGCTATTCATTTTGGACAACTTCACCAGTAATTGCAACAGTTGCCTTACAATGGTTATTCATGTGGCAATTAGATGTTCCTTTATCCTTAGTTACTGTGATGATAGGTTCAATTTTAGTGGGTGTGGGTGTTGACTTTTCAATTCACATAGCCAATAGGATAAAGGAATTAGGTGGAGGAATTCCTGCGATTAAATCTGCTGCAATCGGTACTGGTATGTCGTTATTTGAAGCTGCGACTGTAACCTCACTCGGTCTTATTACGGCAAAGAGTATACCCATACCCGAGATTCAACCTTTCATTAACGTGATAATTATTCTGCTTTGGGTTGCAGCAGCATCTGCATTAATTCTGCTTCCAGCAATTTTCGTAACACTAGAAAAGATGGGTATTGGTTCAGTTGGTGGGCCATCGGGAATGGCCAAAAAGTTGGGTCTAGGAGCCATAGGAGGACGCAATGAAATTGATGTTCTTGACGCTGCTTTGGTCGATGATGTTGTTGACTCATGGTGACAATGTATTCACTCTTGCAATATGGTCATAGAGTACCGATATGTGTCATGTATCATGGCAAACTATTGGCTGATGAAATCTGAGCCAGATGTATATCCATATTCCCAACTTGTAATGGATGGTTCAACTCACTGGGATGGGGTAAGAAATTATCAAGCAAGAAATATCATGCGTGATGATATGAAGGTTGGAGACTTGGTTTTATTCTATCATTCCAATACCAAACCACCTCATGTTGCGGCGGTTGCTAGAGTCGTCAAAGAAGGCTATCCTGACCATACTTCGTGGGATGTAAATAGTAAATATTATGATGAAAAATCTTCACCTGACAAACCTCGTTGGATAATGGTCGACATAGAACCTGTTCGCGAACTACCGAGAATTATATCTCTTAACTCAATTAGAGAAAATGACCGTTGTGAAGGTATGCTGCTAATTAGAAAGGGGCAGCGACTTTCTGTTCAACCAGTGGAGGAAATCCATTTTGATGCAGTGTTAGATATGGTCGGGTTGTCCCGAGATGAATTATAGGGTAGTTTGATAGTTAGAGTTTCTTGGAGTGAAGATAATGAGGGAAGAACAGATACCGGTTGCTTCGCGTGCTTCTAATATTGAATACGCAATTCGTGATGTGGTAGTTCCGGCTACTGCCCTTGAACAACAAGGTCATAAAATTCTCAAACTGAATATTGGTGATCCAATTGCATATCCTGGTTTACCTACACCAGAACATATGGTAGATGCGTACGCTCAAGCGCTAAAGGATGGGAGAAATGGATATTCTCCATCATACGGCCTTCCGGAGTTACGAAATGCTATAGCAGATGATGAGAGAAGTAAAGGGTGGAATGCTTCGAAAGATGATGTCTATGTATGTCATGGAGTTACCGAAGCACTTCAGATAATTTTTGCAGCAACATTATCGCAAGGTGATATTGTATTAGCGCCAGGACCTCATTATCCTCCATATATGGCATATCCACAGGGATATGGTGCTGAAACTGTTGAATATAAATTAAAACCAAACGATGGATGGAAAATAGATTTTGATGATATTGAGTCCAAAATGGATGAAAATGTGCGGCTCTTGGTAATTATCAATCCCAATAATCCATGTGGTAACGTTGCAACCGAAGAAGAAGTTGATAGGTTGCTGTCAATTGCTAAAAAATGGCCTAATTGCATGGTAATTGCTGATGAAATTTATGATGGTTTAGATTTCACAGGCCAGCATGTTAGTGTAGCAAGTCGCTCTAATGAAGTACCAGTATTTTGCTTAAATGGCGTTTCAAAGGTATACTATGCACCCGGTTGGAGAATTGGGTATATGGCAATACACGACCCCACTGGAAGAATGAAATTGGTTAGGGACGGAATTGAGAGAATGCTGCGTTCAAGGCTCTGCGCGTCAACACCTGCTCAATTGGGTTACCTTGCAGGATTGACAAGCGATAGGACTTGGATGGATGGATATCGACAGAAGGTGATAACACAGAGAGACCTATGTATTGAGAGAATTTCTGCAATTGAGGGATTGGAAGTGCAATCTCCAGGAGGAGCATTCTATATGTTCGTCAAATTAACCGATGAAAAATGGTCTCAGGATGACAAACAATTTGTCCTCGACCTACTGCATCAAGAGCATGTATTGGTAGTACATGGAAGTGGGTTTTCTGCACAATTGGGCAAGGGTCACTTCAGAATAGTGTATCTTCCAAATGTGGATATATTAAACGAAGCATTTGATAGAATTGAACGTTTTTTAATAAATAGCCGCTAGTAATGAAACCTGTTGGCGATTACTTGATGTGTCTAATGCTGTGAGGAGTGAATATGAAGGGGGGTAGCCAATACAAATTACTCTGTATTTTCTCGCTACTTTCATTGGTTATTTTACCTTCAGTTGAGGCATCAACAGTTGTTAGTCCTACCGACTTCAAAATTTTTCATTTATTTCCAGTTATTATTGCCTTCACTGTTGCAATTCCCGTTTGGATGTGGTTCATTCCGAGACAATTATCCAATTTGCAAGTAGCATTTGAGATAGACGATGACCTATACGAGGTTCATCGAATAACTAGAGGATTAAAAGATGCAAGAGAACTTCTGCGGGAGAGATCAGTCACCCTAAGTGTCGGTTTGTACATGATGGGAATGACTGGTATTCTTTTATTGATCACTGAATTGTTATTTGATGCTGACAAATTCTACCTACCCAATTTATTCTTAATCGCCGTATTAATATTGATTCCAGTGATTGTTTCACCTTGGGAAACACTAAACGGTCAACTAGTTGGTAGAAGGAAGAAGAGTACGATAAAGAGCAGACTGTTCCGTAGAGGTTTCCGCCGAATTCTAACACTAGCGGTATTGGTTGCTGCTACGATTGGAACTACATTATTCGGTATGCGTTCTGCAGGTACTATCACACCTGTCTGGCTTGCTGCAGCGATGCTGACATTTATGGCGCCTGCAATTATCGCTTACGGTAGAATAATGGGTGCATCGTGGAATATGCTACTCATCAATAAATGGAGGACTGCTAATGGGCGAGCTAATCCAATTGATCCAGATAAAGCAGGGTTCATCTCTAGGTTATTCTCATTAATCCTAGTATTATTCTTAGCAACAATGCCAATCACCGCTTTAAATGGTATTGTAACAGTATTCTATATTTTGGTAAATGAACCTGACAACGCTACTGAAGTACTCAATTTCGGGGGAATTATTGGGCATTCAATCTATACGAGGATTGACATAATTTCTGAATTATTATTCCATTGGCAATTTATCAAAGCATTACCACAATTTCTTTCTATTTATCTTACAATGAATATCGCAATTGTTGGACTTGCTTTCATCTTTGAACTAACTCGAAACTTAATTTTGGGCGGGCAATCATTTGGTGGGTTATTTGGAGTAACTCTTGATACACCAAGAGAAATACGTACTGAAACTGCTGCACAATCTAGGCAGTTGTCATTCGCTTTTGCAGGATTCTCAGGATACACAGTTTTCCTATTGATTTTGGTAAGTTACAAAGAATTTGGCGACTTAATGCCGTATACCGGTTGGTTGGAGTCAAATGGTTTTGATGAAGGTATGAGGTTACTAACAACATGGATGTTTATTGCCGTAGGGCAAGCAATTTTCCTCTTAACTTGGCTTTTGTCAATCATTAAATTCTCTTACCTATCCAAACTAAGATTTGATTTGAATCCTGATGAAAGAAGAGAAGGTGCTGTGAAATTAGAAGGCGGAGGCTGGATGAGACAAGCCGTTGAAATAGCTGCTCACAATGAAGACTTAGATACCTTGATTAATTTTCAAAGGCGTTCTATTAGCGAAGATGCTGCGATAGTAAGGCACGAAAAAGCGCGTGCAAAAATGTGGGAAATGGCAATCAGAGGACTGTGGCCATTAGCCATTGAAGAAGCAAGAAAAGTATTGGCACAATCTGGTGGTGATGATGATGAGGCAAGAATGATTGTGGCCACAGGACACATCGCTTCGAGAAGATTGGATGCTGCAAGGGAAGCACTGCATGGATTGCAGCAACCAGAAGGATACGATGAACCGGAATTATTAGCATTTATCTGTGAGTGGATGGACCCATGGCACGGTAATGTTACTGAGGATGATATTTGGGATTGGGAAAACAATTCTTGTATTGACCATCTTCAAATGTTGATGAGTATGCTTCGCGGTTGGAAGGCAAATCCTCCAATAAACAATGTACATAATGACCGATTAACACGAGTTGCAAAATTATCAATGATAGCGATGATGAGAGCTCAAAGACAGCATGACGAGGCACTAGAACTCGCCCTTCAGTTAGTAAAAGAAGATCCGACAAGTGTACGGCCAAGAATTGCAGTTTCTCTTTGTTTAGTTGATAGTGGTGATTGGCACTCAGCCCGTTCAATAATGATTGAATTAATGGAAAGCGATCCTATGGACCCAAGGGTAACTGCTCTATCATTCATTCTTGGACAACCACAATCAGAGGATAAACTCGAAGTTGCATTGGTCAATGCGGACAAAAAAAGAATGAAGAAAATGATCAATGAGGCTCCAGTAAATTCAGTTGCTGCTCTTTCAGTTAAGGGCGGATTGGACGAAGCGATCAATGCAAATATTTTGATTGCTGGTCATGAAGCAGTAAAACGTGGAATGACTCCGAGATATTCTTTTGGAGCAATTAGTATAATAATCAATTATTTTGTATTATTTCCTACATGGATAATAGCGGGGATTTATGTTTCCGCTATTAGGGGTGAAGCGCAAGGTGCTGCAATCGTAGTTGCATTGATATTATTCCATTTCGGAGCCCGTCGTTTCTCGAAGCAACAGAGAAGAGTAGTAAGGCATCGTGATCAAAAGGCGATGGTGGCTTATGCAAGGAGAATGAAACGACATAAAGTAGTCCCTGCGAAAGAAAATTTGCCAGTTGGAACGCACCTATTATTATCTGGAATATTGGTGACAATTAATGGTGTAGTATTAGATGTTGGAATGCCTGGATGGCTTACGGTTAGATTGCCAAAAGATACTGATAAGACAGTCAAAACCAAATTGAAAAGACAGGCTAATCTCATTAGTAAATCTCGCCCTCCAAGATTACTACCATTAGGTGAAGGATGGTGGCTAAAAAGACCGAAAGAAGAAGGTGCTGAAGTGCCTGTACTTGAAAGATTAATTGGACCTGCGGCATATCGTGGAAGGCAACAGTATATTGAACGAAAGAAGGGTAAGGCAAGTCGCCCTAGAGGAAGGGTTTCAGGTAGTTCAAAACCAGTTTCTAGACTTAATCTAGATGCAAAGAATATTCCTGTAAATACAATTCGTTCTGAACGAAAACCTGGACGCTCTCTTTCAGAGGACCCAATTTCAAGAATTGGGACATTGAGTCCTAAAGAGGGAGTGATTCCACAGCGCAAAAATCCGAAGGATGATTCCGAAGATGAAATCTCCTTCCTTTGAGAAATGCACTGTTTCGCACTAAATATTGAAACTATCACTACAATTAATTCAAAGACCGTATGTGTGAACCGCATATCATGTCCGAAGGAAGAGGAGCATGGTCTCCTTCAAAATCTACGCTAAGTAAGGCGAAAGAAGTAATGGCTGCTACTCAAAGTAGTGGTGATTTATATCGAGAAGGTTTCGGTATGATTGCATCTGAAAACATTGTCTCACCAATGGTTCAAAAAATCGTATCAAGTGACTTACATGGAAGGTATGCTGAAGGTCTCCCAGGAAAGAGATACTACCAAGGGTGTGACGATTTTGATACAATTGAATCGATTGGTATTGATTTGGCAAAGAAAGTTTTCAATGCACCCTTTGCAAATATTCAATCAACATCGGGGACAGTCTCAAACATTGGTGCACTCAAAGCACTTGCAAAACCAGGTGACAAAATAACTGCTGTATCAACCGCCGATGGCGGCCATATTTCTCATGCGAGAATGGGTGCTGTAGGGCTGAGAGATCTAAATTTGTCAACCTATCCATGGGACGAGGATAGGATGGAGCCAGATGTTGATGGGGCCTGTCAATTGATTAGGGAGATTCAACCAAAAGTTGCACTAATTGGACAGTCAGTATTTCTTTTCCCAACACCGCTAACTGAAATCGCTGATGCTGCACATGAAGTTGGTGCAAAAGTGATGTATGATGGGGCGCATGTTTTGGGACTAATCGCTGGGGGAGTATTCCAAGACCCACTCAAAGAAGGTGCAGATGTAATGACCGGTTCATCACACAAAACATTCCCAGGTCCGCAAGGTGGTTTCCTCATATCTTCAAGCGAGGATGAAAAATTCCACAAGAAATTAAACAATGCTATTTTTCCCGGCGTTTGTTCATCATATCACCTTCACCATGTAGCAGGCAAGGTTGTTGCTTTGGCAGAATTTGAAGAGTATGGTGAAGCGTATGCACAAGATACAGTGGCAAATGCCAAAGCATTTGCAAGCGCTTTAGCCTCTGAAGGGTTTGATGTCTTAGCAGAATCTAGAGGATATACTGCAAGTCATCAAGTTCTAACAAGGCATGGTGGACAAGATTCTGGTGCGGGTGCTAAGGCAGCACGCTTGTTAGAGGATGCTGGAATAATCACCAACATGAATATGCTTCCCGGAGATACAAAGGCAATGACTCCGTCAGGATTACGTCTTGGAGTTCAAGAATTAACTCGTGTTGGAATGGACCAAACTCAAATGGAGGAAGTAGCATCGCTATATGCTAGAGTCTTGCTGAAAGGTGAAGACCCACTTAGTGTCAAGAAAGATGTAAAGCAATTGAAATCAGAGTTCCAAATAATTCGTTATTGCTTTAACGAAGATAATCTCAATGGATACCCATTTTGAACATACAATAGTAACAGTCAAAGAAGATATTGCTGAGGGCTGGTTATGCCCTTGGTCGATGGTAATGAAGAACCCATTGATTATGGTTTGAGTAAAGCGTTAGAGAGTACTCTAAAAAAAGATAGCAATGGGCATTTATTTGATTCATCAGGTAACCATCTAATGCTTTGGAAGGCAATTGAATTTGAGTCTTGGTGGATTCATTTTGAGAAAATAATTGCCGTACCAATGGGGAGGAAATTAGTTAATGCAGCCACCGATGAAGAAGAATATCATTTATTGACAAATGCACAATATGATGTTAGTGGTTTTTTCAAAAAATCTCGCAAAAGGGACTTAATTTCAGAAAGATGGCTACAATATGGATGGGGCGAATTAAATTTCAAAGACAACACCATTACGAGGCCAACTTTGGCTCCATTTTCTGTAGGAGTTGCTTTAGCTGCACTTGAATATTGTAGGAAGAGTCGCTTCAAAGTATCATGGAATCAACCAAATTCAACATTAATCAATCTAAATCTTGAAGAAGAATCGCGCAACATTTCGCCTTCCAAACAAGTGGCGACATTTTCGTGGACCAAAAGTTGCCAAGACAATTATTTTACACTCTCTCCCGTTGGGAATTTCCAAGTCGTAAGGAAAAATGGAGGATGGGATTTCGAGGGTGAACGAATGGTATTCATTCCTGGAAACATCATTACTAGATTGCTATTTAGTACACGTTCAAGATCATTGAATATTCCAGATGAATTAGTGCAGTCGGTAATTTTTGAAGGAATAGATGAAGCCGAAAAGTCAACTTTTCTCTGTACTGCTCTTGCAATGGCCAATGTAATTGAACAGAGTGAAAGACCAGTTTACATTCTTTCAGATTCAGAATGGATAGACAAATGTCAACATTTACTTGGAAGGTTTGGTTTTGTTTGCCCTAATGATGTAAATTCTATTGATGATAGTGGTTCTATTGAATTTTCATTTAACCATTCACCAACATTGCCATTTTCAGTTGGAGCATTAATGGCACTTTGGCAGAGGGCTTGCGGGCGCTCTGCAAAATTATCCGTTGCATTCGATGATAAACAATGCATTGTTCAAGTCAGTTCTAAATTAAAATACAACTAATTTCACACAGTCTTTTTTCGCCATTATTCGGAAAATCTCCATTAACTCAAAAAGTGCCTTTGGAGGCGTTTTTACGCCCATCTATAGTTAAGGACTATAACCGATACATAAAGTCGGCAATCTTGCACGTATGTGTAGGAACTATCCGATGTCACTAACTCACAACCAAATGGCCTATGTGGCAATTGTTTCAACCCTGATTTTCGGATCACTTTTCGTAGGTGTTTCTGGATATTACCAAACCAGCGAATCTCTCGGTAATTTTGACAGTGCTGTCGAAGATAATTTATTCGGTGAAGGGAGTACCGCTAATTCAGCCACAGATTCAGATGGCGACGGTCTAGCTGACACACTTGAGGAGACTCAGTATGGTACAGACCCAGACGACCCAGACACAGATAAAGATGGCATGAGTGATGGATGGGAAGTTGAACATGGCCTTAATCCACTTGATAATGGTGAATCTGATGATTTGGAAACCGACCCGGGTCAAGCCGAAACTGATGATGCATCTGAAAAGAATGAAACTGAATCATGGCCTGATCCAAACCAAGGTCCAAACGGAGACCCTGATGGAGATGGCTTAACCAATCAAGCAGAAGCAGAATTAGGAACCGACCCTCAAAGGTCGGACAGCGATAACGACGGTCTTGGCGACCGCTGGGAATCTTTGTACACAACTACAGTACAAACTCCAGGAGGGACAGTAGAATTGTTCAACCCATTATCCGGTAACTGGGATTGCTTACTATTAGACCAAGCAATGGAAGATGCCCTATCAGCAAGATTTGATGGTGAAGAGAATAATGCCGATTGGGATGACTTAGCAAACCCTGCAGGTGCTCATTCATGTGACATGGTACTCGATACGGATGATGATGGACTAGCCAATTTCGAGGAAGAACAATTTGGAACTAATCCGACAGCACGAGATTCTGATTATGATTTAATTGACGATATTGTAGAAGTATCTAACACTTCAGTTTCCTTATTCGTCGGAACCGGTGAAGACTGTAATATTCCACTACTTGACCCTATTAATAGAGCAGCACCTTTCATGGCAATGGACAGATCATGGTTCTTGCAAGATATGGATAATGATGGAATTAACAATGGTCCATCTGATTGGGATACAGATGGAGATGGAATGCCTGATGGATTTGAGTATTGTTACTCACATCAATTAGAACACCCTCAAAATAATGATTATGAAACCCTAGACCCAGCAAACGCTTCTGATGGATATGGAGATTGGGACGAGGATGGTATGAATAACCTTGAAGAATATCAAGTAGCCTTAATTTTTGGTCCAACAAATTTCACTTCTCCTTGGAGAATCGATACCGACCTTGACGGAATGCCTGATGGATGGGAATCAACTAATGGACTACACCCGAGAGATGGTTCGAATGGCGACCTTGACCCTGATCATGACGGTTGGGATGCAGATGGTGATGGAGCAGTTCGATATGACACTCTTGAATTAACAGCAGTAGTCATTGGAATTGATGTAACAAAAGATCAATGGGTAGTTGCAAACCAAACAGTTGCGAGGGCTCAAATTACGCTTGGAGGGGGAAATAAGCAAACAATTCCACTAATTGCTCCAGTTGACGGATACGTGTATGAAATCCATGTTGTTCTTGGTCAAACTATTGAATCAAGGCTAACTACATGGCTTGAGATTGTAGAGCCAGAAGAACAATTTACTAACGTTATGGAATATAATGCTAGAGATAAAGATGGTGATGGAGAACCTGATGGGCGCTCTACCGATCCTCTAAACCCTGACACAGATGGCGATGGATTAATCGATGGAATTGAAGTAATGGGTTGGGAAATCCTTGTAGTTAATCGAGGTGTACAAAGAACTTGGGTTACATCCGATCCTGGTTTGTATGATACTGATGCCGATGGTTTGAGCGACTATGAAGAATTCGCGACAGTCTGCAATCAAGGATCAAATGCTTCTAATCCAGATACTGATGGCGATGGCCTGGGTGACCAAACTGAATCATTAGCCGGTTTTTCATGGGATGGAGAAGCATATTTCACAAGCCCTTGTATGTTTGATACAGATAATGACGGTCTTGAAGATGGAGAAGAAGTAATTGCAGGTGCTGACAATTTCCTAACACATGCAAATAATTCCGATACCGACGGAGATGGACTGATTGATGGTCATGAGGTGTTATTTGTTCCGAGGCCTTTCCAAAATCCGACAAATCCACTAATCAATGACACAGACTCCGATGGAATGCTCGACGGTTGGGAAATGCAAGTAAAATCAACAGAAGAGAACACAAATTCACACTCATTATGGGTTGCAACATCTTCTTGGCAAAGGCCAAGTTGCACACCAAATCAAAATGATGACTGCTCTATGAGCGCTGGTGGTTATATCTGGCAAAATTGGCTAGGTGGTTTCGTCCAAACAGCCAAGTATGAAATTTCCGAGATGAACTTGACAGGATTTACAATACCTTCTAATTCTAATTGCGATGGATGTTCTGGAAGATGGGCCTTAGACCCTTCATTAGATTCATTGAAGGATGACACATTTGATGTTGACAATGATACGCTGCCGAATGGTGCTGAAGCACCGGATAGGTGGAATACCAACCCAGTTGATGATGATACAGATGGTGATAAACTTCCAGATGGGTGGGAAGTATACTACTCTGAATTAGCGCTCAATCTTGGATTAACTGATAATTCCACAACCAGTGCTTACGGAGCTCGGGGTGTAATGGACCCATCTATGCCGGATAGTGACTTAGACGGTATATGGGATGGAGAAGAAGACCCAGATAATGATGGTTTGAACCGTTCAGGATTGATAAAGAAGTATTGCCCTGGATATAACGATACTACAAATTCAGATTGTCATATTGATCCTGAAACTCCTGATGGTAAGAAATTTTACGATAATTTGGAAAACTATACCAACTTTGAAGAGATGCAAAATATGACTAATCCTGTGTCTAATGATACCGATGGTGATGAATGGAACGATGGACCAGAAGTTTACTACCAAGATCACGATGATGATGGAATGGCAACAGGATGGGAGCATCACTTCAAATTTGACCCTGAAGATGCTGCAGATAGAATGGTAGATACTGATGGAGACGGTCACGTTAACTTCTGTGAGTACAAATGGGACACCAATCCAAGAAATCCAATTTCATATCCTGGTCAAGGTGAACTTTGCGATCCTTTCGCTGAATGATTTTGTTGCGCATAAGAATCATCTTACGCTAAACTTGATGGCTAAGAGCATCTTACCTTGTATTGATGAGGATAATTAAGCCATTGTTAGCCCTCATTATCGTTTTCATTTTTTGTACATTGTCAATAGTAGATTCGGTTTCAGCACACCACCTTGAAGAGGAGAACTACAATTTGTATATCTTCCAAAACGATGGTGTTATTTTCACTGAGAATCTCTCAATAAATGGAACAACAACACTACCACCAAGCGAAGCCACATGGGAATTATGGAATGTTGGCGATGGTTTATCCAGTTGGAGTTTGGAACTGTCAGGATCACATTTTACCAGCGTTGAACCTTCCGCTGAAAGCTTATGGAATTGGACTCTAGATATTACTACGGCTGGAATTGAATGTACTTGTTTGCTTACAATTTCTGTTCCAAATGGATTAGATCCAATGTCTAATTCCTTGATTGTATATTTGGGTGAAACAGGCCATAGGCCGATGATATTGGATATTGATTATGACACAACAATAGTTATTGATCAGCCAATAACCATCGAAATAGCCTATGTCGTTCCAGGACTAAATAACACTGGTGTCAATGTTATTGCTAACATTTGTGAGGCACCTCATTCAGTTTGCTTAGAAGAACCAAATCTAATTTCACTGAATCAATCGGATGATGACGGAACGGTTTTTGTGACATTAGATCATTTAGAAATGGATATTGACGATGGGATATATCAATTTGAATTTGTAGTAGTTGATGCCTTGCTATTATATTCAAATTCTGAATCCTTAGCGGTGGTAATAGATACTCATGAGCCAATAGTAAATTTGAGTGGTTTAGAGAGTATTATGGAATCTGAACAAATTATCATTTCTGCTTTGATAGACGACGGTTATAGTGGCTCAGGTGAGCACATAGTATGGACTATACATTCCCCTGATGGTAAAGTACATAGCCCCACAACAGAAGAAAAAATTGATGACTATTCATTGAATATTGTTCCAATTCTTTCGGGTGATTGGACTATTGAATTATTGGTTCGGGATTTAGGCGGTCACTTCGTGACTACAAGTCATGCATTTACTGTAATCAATAGTCCACCTCAGGCACACCTCACATTGGATGGTTTTGAAGTATCCAATGGTAGTTCATTAACACCAGCAAATGCTGAAGATTGGCAATTGAATTGCTCGGGAAGTTCCGATACAAGTGCCGACATGGAAACTTTACAATATGTTTGGCTTGTTGATGGAAGTCCGATAATCAGTGGCACAGAATCGTTCACTCAGAACGATTTTCAAATCATTGGTCAAAAGAATATGATGTTAATTGTAACAGACGATGATGGAGTGGAATCAATAATTGAATTTACCATATATGTTGAGGAACAATCAGATTCAACGAGTAACAAGTCTATTCTCATTGGAATTAGTTTTATTGTAATAATTGGAATCACACTATTTATTGTAAAACCAATTTCAATGAGATATAATGAATCAAAATCTTCCAAAAACATCCCTAAATGGGAGGGTAAGAAAAAATCTGAATAAATAGAAGATGAAGAATTGGAAATTACTGCTAGTGAAGGTTAGCATTTGGGCTGATAAATCATCAGAAGATAACTCCTAACATGCAACGGTTGAAAATGGGGTGGCCCTTGGCCAATACTATGTTCGAGGCGGCCTTAGCGCGAATTGGCGATGAACCTGAAGCCATTAGCATCGCTGAATATCGCTCAAGGCAAAATAGACTACTATCTCAATTACGTCCAGATGACCTACTAATTGTTTGCCCAAATCCAGAATCAACTCGCTCAAATGACGTTCATTATCCCTTCAGAACTAGTAGTGACATGCTTTACTTATCTGGTTGGAAAGACCCAGAATCAATAATGACTGCTCATCATGATGGCACATCATGGATTGTTACACTATTTGTACAGCCTAAGGATACTCTCAAGGAGATATGGGAAGGAAGAAGAGAAGGTGTTGATGGTGCTCTAAATGGGTGGGCAATTGATGCAGCACATTCGGTTGAAGAAATGTCCACGATCATTACAGAAATGATTGGTGATGCAAATCGCGTACTGGTTAGAAGTGGAGTTAATTCTAACATTGATTCTATGGTCAAAGATGGCATTGAAAAAAGAGATAGAGCCCGGCAACAATTTGGCAATGGGCCAATCTCAATTGAAGACCCTTCAGCGAAAATTGCAGAATTGAGATTGAGAAAGTCAGCAGCAGAAATTGCTCAAATGCGTCATGTTTCACAAATTAGTTCAGTCGCTCATGAAATATCAATGCGTCATTCTGCAGTAGGAAGAAAGGAGTATCAATTACAATCAGTGATAGAGGGATTCTTTTCTT
>JABIGP010000111.1 GCA_018650105.1 Methanobacteriota archaeon | reverse complement strand
TTGTGATATATCTCCCAATACATCTGCTGAGCTAGTTATTGCAATAAATGGTGGAAGAACTACAACAATTCCGTTTGAAGTCGGTTCAAGCCCACATGTTGGGATGGCATTTATCTGAGGTGAGATTATGAAACAAGAATATGATGACAATGCACAATATGGTATTGGCCTGATGATAGTCTTCATGGCCTGTATTATGGTTGCTGCAATCACAAGTGCAGTAATCATCAACTCCGCAGAATATTTAGCACAACAAACCCAGCATACATCGCACGATGCTAGCAAGGAATCTGCAACTCAAATGATTATTCTAAATTCTTGGGTCGAAGATAATTATGATGATTATCTTTTCATGATTGAGTACCAATCGATGGGCAAGGAAGTAAGTCCTGCTGATGTTGATTGGATACTATCGTGCAAATACGATGGCAATTTCTATTATAGAAGTGGTTCTCTTAATTCTTGGATTTCAGGTCCGGGTTCGATTTGGGAGGTAGGCCAACAGCCGAGTTCGGTCACAAGTCTTGAATCTGGAAAAAGATACTTTTTCGGTATCGATGCGGGACTCAATACGCAAGTCGGTGGAGCGCATTGTGGACCGAATTGGATTGATGCAAGAGGCATTACTGCTACTTTCATGATAAATATGCCAGATGGAGGAGTAACAACACAAATACTTCAAGTCCATGATTTGACAATCGGCGCCTCTGTAATATGATTCATATTACAATTGACTGTAAGAGAGGAGTACAGATAATGGCGTAAATGCCAATATCTTGTTTCAAACTACGCCGTGTGCTTGCATTGCTTCTGCAATCTTCAAGAATCCTGCAACATTTGCACCAAATACGTAGTCGCCTTCACGACCATATTCCTTTGCTGTTTCGTATGCATTCTTGTGAATATTTACCATGATAGCATCTAACTTTGCATCTACTTCTTCACGTGTCCAAGACAAGCGAAGTGAGTTTTGTGACATTTCAAGTCCAGATGTTGCTACACCGCCAGCGTTACTTGCTTTACCAGGTGCGAATAGAATTCCTCCTTCTTGGAATACTTCGACTGCTTCAGGAGTACAAGGCATATTTGCACCCTCTCCAACTGCTATCACTTTGTTTGCAACCAACATCTTTGCTTCTTCACCATTCAACTCGTTTTGAGTTGCACATGGAAGTGCAACATCAACATTAACTCCCCAAAGGCCATTGACAGTTGGTTCTGGAGCTGCTGCTGTGAAAGTTACTCCATCAAAGTGATTTGCGTATTCGGAGATTCTTCCTCTACGGTTGTTCTTTAGGTCCATGATATAGTCTAACTTTTCGCGGTTAATTCCAGCCGGGTCATGGATCCATCCAGATGAATCTGACATTGTAACTGGCTTTCCACCCAAGTGTAGAACCTTTTCACAAGCAAATTGTGCTACATTTCCGGAACCTGAAATTGCAACAGTTGCGCCTTCAAAGGACTTACCCTTAGTAGCCAACATTTCTCTAGCGAAATATACGAGGCCATATCCTGTTGCCTCTGGACGAATTAAAGAACCACCATATGAGCGACCTTTGCCAGTTAGAACTCCACCTTGGAACTCATTCTGTAAACGCTTGTACATTCCAAACATGTAACCGATTTCTCGGCCACCGACACCAATATCCCCTGCAGGAACATCACAGTTATGTCCAATATGTCTCCACAATTCCATCATAAATGATTGACAGAATCGCATGACTTCAGAATCACTCTTGCCTTTTGGATTGAAATCCGAACCACCCTTACCGCCACCCATTGGCAGACCTGTTAGGGAATTCTTGAAAATTTGCTCAAATGCTAAGAACTTCAAAATTGATGCATTTACTGATGGGTGAAATCTCAACCCACCCTTGTATGGACCAATTGCTCCATTGAATTGAATTCTAAATCCACGGTTTACTTGGATTTCTCCAGAATCATCAACCCAAGGGACGCGGAAATGAATCAATCTTTCAGGCTCGACTACACGCTCCACTATTGAGATATATTCAGGATGTGCTTCTATCACTGGTTCAAGCGATTCTAATACTTCTTTCACCGCTTGGTGGAATTCTGGCTGATTTGGGTCGCGAGCGACTACCTTGTCATATATTGCATCTATTGCGTTCATTTTGAATACACCTTT
>JABIGP010000128.1 GCA_018650105.1 Methanobacteriota archaeon | reverse complement strand
CATCAACATGGCCAAAGTGTGCATGGGTTAGCCAAAGTGATTCAAGAGAAGGAGCGCCCCAAATACGAAATTGTTCTCCTAGATAGCGGCTGGCCTCAATCAAATGTCCTTCGCCTTCATCATCGACAATTCCTAATGATACAGGATACATTGTGTCTTCTGCTGTCAGACCTGAACAGCATGGTTGAATGCAACCTGCTTGAGGGCGTGCGCCGTCTTGGGCAACTCCGAGTAGGGTCACTTCAACCATTGTCATCCCCCTGTTATTTGATGCAAGAAGTGGCCACTTCTTGATTGCTCGCATTCAGTTATTTGCGCGAAGGGCTCAAACGGGGTGCCGATTTGGCTTTGCTTGGGCGGATAATATGGCAGGACCTTCCAAAGTTGAATTTCCTGGACAAAAAAAGCAGAGTATTCGTATGCGTGGCACAAAACAAGCCAACAAAGAAACTGCTGGAAAGATGAAAAAACAATTGCAACATCTGCTTGAAACACCATATGCACACCTGCCACAATTAACTTGGAAAGGAAAGAAATCATGGTTTTCTTCAGACTCTGTGTCAAAAACAATGAAAGAACTTGACAAAATAATCTCCAAGAAGAACGATGTCGCTTGGCTATCTAAGAGAATGATGGCGAGAAGTGGTGATCCTGTTGCCAAGGCGTTTGCAGGCTCTCTACACGCCGCCCATGATGAAGAGATAACGATGGTTGGAAATTTTAGTTCAGCCTCGTTTGGAGCTGCATCATTTATCCGAAGAGGTGATGGAAACCAAGGGTACCTTGCAGGCCTTCAAAATTTCAATCACCTAACTCTGAGAATGTTACCATGGGAAAATCACGCAAAAAAAGGAATGTATTTCTTTACTTGGAAAGGAGGGTTTGTCTGTACTGGAAAGAATCCTAACCCTCCGGCAGAATGGTTAGCAGATGTTCTTTCTCGCTCAAGATTTGATTTCGTTGAAAATGAAATTGATGGTAGAGTAGTTTGGGTCACTAAAGACCTTGATGCTGCCACAGTTGTCGCTGGCGACAATACTACAGATGGATATGTTAGAATGACTTTCAATCATGGGCCAATTTTGGCTATTGGCCTAACTGCATTAGAGAACTCAAAGAAGAAAGATTCGTCTTTTATCCACCACCTTGCGCTTTCTATGCTACCACCTTTCCTACCTTCTATTCTTACAATCGATGCGAGATGGACTCCAGAAGGTTGGCCGCAAGGTCAAAGTTTACCGGAATCTGCGGGCGAGGGTATTGACAAAATCATAGATGCTTGGCAAGGTCTCTCGATGAACGAGGGCATGATTGCAACTGCAATACGCAGAACTGTATTGGATAGCATCGAGACCGGTTTGGTTATCGGTGACAAATGGGTAGCAGGGGAGTCTTTGCAATCAATCGAAGGAGTTCTTTCAGATGTTGCTGGTTCTGATGATGAAAGAAACCTAACCGCACACGTACTATTTGCCTCAGTTAGTGATGGGCCGGATGATGGTGAAGGATTACGTATTGATTCAAGAGGTGGTACTTCGATTCGTAAAGCTGCGGCACTTGAGATATTAACCGGTGCATCGTGTGGAGATATTCTCAAAAATTTGTGGGAAAAATGGGGGCTGGACGGTTTAGCAAGCCTTGGTATTGAAGGTGAAGAGGCTGAAGAGATTTGGCAGGCCCAAGTAAGCAAACCAAAACCGTTTGGTACATTCCTCAAGGGATTGGATTCTGCAAGAAAGGCTGCTCAAGATGTAGCAAGATTCCCTACCCGCCGCGGTTCTATTGAAGGCCCTGTGGGGATGATTCATGATCTATTGCTAACCGGATTGTTAGAAGGGCCTGGTAAAGCAGAAAGAATCGCTACTGGGCGTCATTCCGGTATTGATAATGCCGCTGCTGCATGGACTTGGTTACTAACCGTTGACCGCTCACGTGGACAAGAATGGCACTTTGAATCAAATGCACGCGATAAAGCAGGTGCTTGGCTTGGCGCTACCAAGGAATTACACAAGTGTGGCGTTGAACTACTGAAATGTGAACAAAGTGAAGTTGATTCACTAAGAGAACAATGGCAACAAGCACTACAGCAATTGAAAACAATAACCGGTAGTGCTTAGAATAAAAGCAAAGTCTAGTATTGTTGACTTTGTAAGAAAAAAAACCATCTTGTTACCAAAATGGCGCACAGGGACATGTCCGCAGACATGCCCCCATACTTCATCGGGAAGTAGTGCTATGCACTACTTTCGAGCGTTATTGACTAAGTTCACTCAGCGCTTGCGTCGTCGCCGTCTGGAATCATTTCATCGATTTTCATACCGAGTAATGCACCAAGACCGACTACTAGGCCGTTCATGATCCAGTCTACTGCAACGTCTGCTACCTGTGTTCCACCATCGGCTAACATTGAGCCCATCTGATGTGCACCATCTAGAGTCATTGCTCCACCAAGTGCCATCAGTGCGAATGCGCTTGCCCATTCTGAGTTGCAGCGTGTGTGGATTTGCCACCATACTGCACCTGCTGCCATCATTCCAATGACTGCCCACATTTGGTCACCCATTGTTGCTACCCACATCTCAGAATGTACGAAATCAGGTAATCCTTCCATCGAACCTGCTTCTGTCGCCAACAATACTGCAGCTAATGCTCCAAGTGCTTGGAATACCAAACGCATACCGTTGTTCATCCAGTTATCTTGGTCTGCCAAGTCGCCAGTCATCATGTGACACCAAGTCACTATTGGTAGTAGATGTGCGCCACTAAACGCCATCCAAGCAACTGCTAGAGTTGCCGCTCCAATAAGTGTACCAATGTCACTTTCCGTTCCCAATACTACCCAAGAGAGCATAAATGCGCCTCCGAGCTCAGCCATATTTCCTTTCCAATCCATTTCCATGTATTTTATCCCCCTCTGTTGAGAGCAGTTGCAAGTTCATTTGAACCACTTATAATACCACCGACGAAAAAGTGCGCTAAAATGAGGGTTTTCGGAGGATTGTGGAAATGCCGGTGTGGTAAAAAACACCTAATGTAATATGTTTTACTTGGGTTTTTGAGCCAATTTGAGGGTTTTTAGAGTTATTAATGCAAAATAATGCCCAAAGTTGGGTTTGCAGAGTTAATGCCTAGGAACAATTTTTCTGTTACAAGAAAAAATGTTATTTTCTTGAGTAGATGTGGATTCATTATTGCATTGCGCTGAAAAACAGATTTAGATATTAGCCAAACCACGCTCAATATCTGCCCACAGGTCTTCGATGCTTTCGATTCCAATACTCATTCTGACAAACCCAGGAACAAGTCCTGCAGCATGTCTTACATCTTCTGGGATCATCATGTGGCTTGAATTAAACGGGCATTCAATCAATGATTCAACGCCGCCAAGACTTGTCGCTTCGTATATTACCGAAAGTCCTCGCATGAACTTCAATGCTGCATCGTCTCCCCCTTTTACTACAAAGGCAACCATTCCACTACCGTTTGGCATTACTCTTTGAGCGACATCGTAATCAGGATGTGATGCTAAGGAAGTGTGGTAAACAAGTTCTATCATTGGATGGTTTTCTAAGCGTGAAGCAATTGTTGCGGCATTTTCACATAACCTTGGCATCCTAACATCTAACGTTCGCATACCCCTCTCAAGGAGGTAGCAGTTGTGAGGGTCTGGGCAAGCTCCAAAGTGCACTTTTCTTTGGAATATTTCACTGATTAGTTCTTTGGAACCAATAACAGCTCCACCAATAATATCAGAGTGGCCACCAAGATATTTGGTTGTTGAATGAATTACTAAATCCGCACCCATTGCAAGAGGGGTACAAGCCCAAGGTGAGGCAAATGTATTGTCGACGATGCACAATAGATTATGTCTCTTTGCGATTTCTACCATTGCTGGAATATCGCACACTTTCAAAACTGGATTTGTGAGAGTTTCAATGTAGAGAATTTTGGTGTTTTCTTGAATTGCTGCCTCATATGATGCTGGGTCTCGCATATCGGCCATTGTTGTAGAGATGCCGAATCTTGGAAGTTCTTCGGTCATCAAACCATATGTTCCACCATACACATCAGTGCTTGCTACAATATGATCGCCATTACTCAGTAGTGAAACAAGAGTCGTG
>JABIGP010000191.1 GCA_018650105.1 Methanobacteriota archaeon | reverse complement strand
TGCTCTTTGGTGGAGTACTTTGGCCGTAGGAGCATCAATCTTGATTATAGATTTGGCATGGAGAGTAAGAATGATTCACGGTGGAGCAGATGCCAAGTGCCTAATGTGGGTTGCATTGTTAATTCCAAATTGGTCCAGTGTTCCACTAACATACTCTTCAGCAACAATCGATGCCATTGTATCATTGCCGCCTGCGATTTCATTATTGATGTGGGGTGGTTTCATTTTCCTACTAATTCCATTCATCATGGTGGCTAAGAATTTTTCAAATGGTAACATCAAGAAATTATCTGACATGAGGCTAGCTTGGCATGCGACTATGATGCCATTGAAGGATGTGGTTGGATCACATGTATGGCTTCTGTCTTCTGTTATTGAGATGCCAGATGGAACTACTTCAGTACATCATAGAACTAGAGCACCATCAAAAACTCCAACCGATGAACAATTAATTTCAAAGGTCTCAGAATTGCAAGAAATAGGAACAAAAGAGGTATGGGTCAGTTACAAATTACCACTGCTGGTATTTTTGTTCCCAGCAATAATTCCTCTAGTCTTAATCGGTGACCCGATGTCATTCTTATTGCCGATGCTTGGCCTTTAAGATAGAATATTTTTGACAAGGCTAACGCTATTTGTTGATTGAAATAATCGTAGCAAGTAAGGTAATCAGATACCCTTGCGTTCTACGTTCTTCAAACGAAGACCTTTGTAACTGCATTTTCTGCAACGTGCTGCGCGCATTGCATTTCGTGCGTTGCACTTCATACATATCTTACGGTGAAGTAAGCGTGCTTCAGCCTCAGGGAATCGTGCCATGTTGTCGGCGACCAACTTCCTCTATTTAATCAAAACCCGCATTATTCTCTTTGAAACGATACGGAGTTGCTCGTTTTCACTAATGGGGCACAACTTCAATGCGCATAATTGAAGCACTTGGGGCTCAAGCACCGTTTGATGCGAATCACCCGCTTGCCAGCCATCCACCACGATTGTAATATCGTGGTCATCAAAGGTAGTACTGGTAACATACTAATTGATGCAGGGACTTCATGGTATCAAATGCTGCAAGTTGAGAGGATTATTGGAGTATTAGGTGAAGAAAAATTGGACCGAATATTACTCACTTCACGCCTTTATCCCTTTGCAGGAGGTGCAAAATATATTTCCCAATCATTCGATAATGCTGTAGTCCATATTCATCAAGAGGGTCAAGCAGCATTGCAAACAGGAGATTTTTTCACAACTTGGGCCAATAGGTATGAATCCGATATGCCATCAGTGGAAACTTCATTGGTAGAGGATGGTGAAATATATGCGCTTGGAGATTGTGAAGTAGAAGCGATTCAGATGAATGGAATAAGTACTGATGGAATGTCATATTATATTTCCAAAGAAAACTTACTAGTTGCCGGTGGTATCTTAGTTAGGGCTGATAGACCTTGTAGATGGGATATGCCTGGTGCGAATCTAGTGCAAATAAGGGACAACATAAAGAAAATTATTGCGATGAAACTTTCAGCGATAGTCCCGATGCAAGGCCCAGCGATCAAAGGAAAGAAACACATCGCTGAAGTTCTAAATCGCCATCTTGATTTTTATCAAAGTTGTATAGAAGATGACGGTAATCCTCCTTCGTCATGGGCAAGACCTGCTCGATCAACATTGTGGCTTTCTCCAAGAACTCCTTGGCCCTTAGAGGAAAAGGAATCAGCTTAAGCAGTAATTGTGTCAAGAGACATTACGGCAGGGTAACTTGAATTGTTTTGCTGTGCTTCGACAAGTCTTGCTCTTCTAATTGCTCTGATTTCGTCCTTTTTCTTGAATTTATCAGATGCATCGTGGAATGATATTTGGCGACCAGTGAAATCTATTGTGCGGCGTTGCCAACCACTTTGCATATGAATTTCCTTATTGCTAACACGTATGCTTGTGACTGGCCCATCATTATCAAAAATATGCACTTTTCTGCTAGGAACCATATTTCCCACCATCCAAATTGAACCACTTTGACATGCGACAAGTAGTCTATGTGTGCTTTCACTCGCAGAACAGATTGAACGAATTGATTCATTTTCAATATTAAATCTGTTAATTACTTCAAGGCAAGGTATTGACAAATGGATTATTCCGCCGCGATTATCTCCTACCACAATACTTTCAAGACGATTATTTGGGTTTTTGAATGCCAATAATACGGTTGCTAATGATTCTAATTTAGTTTGATGGCGCTTTCCATGTGTCGGTTTCCAGATGATCATTCCATCATCCATTGCAGTCAAACATCCATCGGACGTGACGAGGCTTCTAAGTACAATTCTATTATTCATACAACAGAAATGAAAGCCGTAGGTACTACTTTGTTTTGCCCACCCCTAGGGTGAAAGTAAAAGTGAAATGAAGGTCAATAGGTGTCCTTGTCAGCCTTGTTGTCCTTTTTCCATTCCTTGTAGCAAGATTTACAGACGCGGACGCGTCCTTTTCTTTCAGCGTAGCCACTATCTCCCCAAGTTTCTACTGCATTGTCAATAGATAGGGAACGTCCACCCATGTTCTTGTCAGCAAATCCATCACAGGATTTGATCCCACAGGAGATGACCCCTTCCTTTTTTGTTGATGTTGCTTTCTTTTTGTCAGCACCAGATTTTTTCTGATGTTTTCGTGCGTTGGCCTTGAATCCCATGTGTAATGCCTCCTAGTCTAAGATTCATCAAGGTTGTTGCTAAAATAATCACTCATTGAGTGATTCATGGCCAAGTTGTTGTAAAAGGCCGTTGAATAATCGCAATAATCCACGTAATGTGACTTCTGAAATATTTGCAATTTTACACACTTCGGACTGAGTTCGAGGATTACTAGACTCGTTTGATGCTTTGTAAATTAGTGCAGCAGCAACCCCCATTGGTTTTTTACCTTGCCAGATGTCATCATGTGGTTTGATAATTTCCCAAAGGGTGTTAACTTGAATGTGGATGTTAGCAGGTAATTGCAAATCTGAGATAAACTTGTCAAAGAATTGGTCAGGAGACGTAATCTTGTGCATATTCATTTTTCGTGAAACTTGTCTAATCAATCGGGAGAGTTCCTTTTCTGTTACATCAAATGATTCAGCAAGATGTTTTATTTGTCTTGGAAGATTTTCTTGTCTTGCAATCAGATATGTGCATGCTGCAGTTACGCCTAGTATCGATCTGCCAGTCACGAAACCTTCAGATGATAATTTTCTGTAAATTCGTGCAACTTCTTCTTGTAATGGCCTTGGCAAACCAGATTTATCTCGGATGAATTGATTGGCTCTTACCAAATTTCTCTCACGGCTCTTTCTGGTTTTACTTCTTTCATCAACGACTCTTCTTCTTCTCCAATCCCTTCTCGCTTGAGTGGACATACCCAGCCTTCCAGCTGAGCCGGAATTCAAATCTTTGATGTCAATGGTTGTGTTTAATCCTCTATCGGCCAGAGTGTAGGTTAGAGGTGCGCCAACTCTTGATTTATCTTGCCCACTATCTCCATTTATCCATTCTGCTCCTGGATCAATGACATTCTCTTCAACAACAAGTCCACAGGAATTACAGACGATTTCACCTCTTTTTTCATCCATATTCCAATCGACTGCAAAACACTCTTCACAAGGTCTTGTATGGCCTTCCAAAGTTCTACGGATTGGCCTTTCAAAGTCAATGTCCATTTTGGATTGATTATTCTCTGAAGTTGCCGGATTTGAAATTATTCGTTCGTTACTCATCACTTCTCAACTCTTAGTTAAGTAGTAAACGCCGACCTATTTAAACATCCTGTTGGGATATCCAATCAAAATAGGGGTGCAAGCATTCATTATTGCGAATAATTGCTATTTTAGCGAATACAATAGTTTCTTTGTTCTAGGGTTAATAAAGTAAAGGCGATTATTGAGAAAAGGTTCATTTTTTTGCTAATAATTGAGAGGTATTATTGACAAAAAAAGTCGCAATTATTAAGATAATTACGAGAGTTTTCAAGGATATAGTTCAAAGACGGTCAATAACCCCCACAGGTTGAGGAGACTCTAATGCCAGCAACAGTCATTCTAGGTGCCCAATGGGGCGATGAAGGAAAAGGAAAGCTCGTTGACCGACTTGCAGAACAAGCATCATGGGTAGCGAGATTTCAAGGTGGAAATAACGCAGGACATACTGTAGTCATTGGTGACAATGTGCTAAAGTTCCATTTATTGCCAAGCGGTATTACAAGAAAAGAATGTAATCTTGTTCTTGGAGATGGTATGGTTGTTGACCCATGGGTTCTCAACCATGAACTAGAAGAATGGAATAAATCAACAGGTGAAGACCCAAGAGGTGATAGATTATTTGTCAGTGAAAGGGCACACATCATTCTTCCATATCATCGATACATGGACAGCCTAGATAGCAAGATTGGAACTACTGGAAGAGGAATCGGTCCAACTTATGCAGATAAGATTAACAGAATCGGTCTTCGTTTCGGAGATCTCAGTGAAATCATCAACGATGCAGAGTGGACTGCGGCAACAGTGGCGAGAATGAATGCATCACTTCATGCTGCAGGGTCTGAAGACAGAGTTACTGAAGAGTCCTTGAATGCGGATGTCAATTGGATTTGGGACAATTATAGTGGCTCAATCCGCAATACAGGATTGATGTTAGATAACGCACTCAAATTGGATGAACAAATCATCCTAGAAGGCGCACAAGGATGCTTATTGGATATTGACCAAGGAACATTCCCTTACGTCACTTCCTCGGTTACTTCAAGAGGAAATGCTAGTCATGGCGCCGGCATTCACCCAGGGCATGTTAACGAAGTCATTGGAATTACCAAGGCATATATCACTAGAGTTGGTCATGGTGCAATGCCTACTGAATTAGAAGATGAAGTTGGAGACCACTTGGGTACAGTCGGTCATGAATTTGGCACAACTACTGGAAGAAAGAGAAGATGTGGCTGGTTCGATATGGTTGTAATGCGCCATGCTAACAGAATCAATGGATTCACAGGAATTGCTTTGACCAAATTAGATGTTCTTGGCGGACTTGAAGAAATCAAGATCTGTGTTGCATATGAGTTGGATGGAAAAGAGATTCTTGAGATGCCTTCTTCAGCGAGTGCAATCGCAAGATGCAAGCCGATTTACATCTCTATGCCTGGTTTCCCTGGACACTCATTGAGTGAGTGGTTAGAAATCGCTAAGAAGGCTAATTCAGATGGAATTGGTTTCAAAGCACTTCCAGCCGCAGCCCAGAACTACATTGCCAAACTAGAGGCATTGATGGGTGTTCCATGCACAAGCATTGGTGTAGGACCAGATAGAGATGCAACTATCGACCTTGTATAATCGAGATTATTGTAAAACCGTCAAGCGCTAATAGCACTTGATTGAAGGTGAAGGCTCAAAAGGGAAAGGCCCACCCGTTGGATTACAGGGGCGTTTAGCTCAGTTGGAAGAGTGCTTCGTTTGCAACGAAGATGCCGGGGGTTCAAATCCCCCAACGTCCACCTCTGACTCTATTTGTTGTATACAGTGGCCGTTTTGGTCGGAATTTAATAAATCTAAATTCCTTTCCCCAACGTCCATATCTCTGCTTAAATTGCTGATAATAACCTACACAAATCAATCGTTGATAGATGATATTTTGGAAGAATACAATATTTGTAGGCAGCGGTAAATGAATTGTACTGAAAGTCTGTTTTTACTACCAAAAAACACGATTCAACTAGATTTAAATAGTCTGGAGTGTATGTATTAGTGTGGAAGGATGTGCGAAAAATGGACAATAAAATAGACAAAAAAACGAGAGAATACGAAGTCAGTGGAAACCAGAAATTAACATTGCCATTGCTATCAATAAATCAAATGCAGATAGTGGTAGATGAGGAATCTGAGCTATATGTGAAAGAGTTAATTCATGATGAGCAATCACTTGGGTTTCCAATTATCAGTATGTATCAGAAGTATGGTCTAATTCTCCAAGCAATTGATGCTACCAGTGCACATGTATTATTGGTAATCAATGATAATTCAGCATTGGGCACTCTGGCAATATTAACTAAGATATACGATAGAATGGGGTACAAATTAATTATTGACAAGATGACTGTACTTCGTCCACCTTGTGTTGAGGATACCGATGAAACAAATGGTGAGGCCGTAGAACAAAGGCCTCCTCAGGATACAAGAGAAGAT
>JABIGP010000228.1 GCA_018650105.1 Methanobacteriota archaeon | reverse complement strand
TGCTACAGACAATAACAGGGCCAGTAGTAACAGTGTAATCGGGTGAGGTATTTTCGCTCCATCGCCATTATTTACAAATTCGATATATGGGATAAATAATGAGCTGTCACAGGAAGTTGCGTAAAACATTCCAATAATAATCCCCCAAAATATTTGACTCCATGCAGTAGGTAAATCATAGAATCCAGAATATTTTGTCATCACTCCCCGCCAACCGAGAGTCATACCGATAAGTGCGGAGAATGTGGCAACCTGAAATAACACTAATTCAGATACCATATTGCGTCGCAGACGAGTTCACTTCTTCAATTAATGGTTGAATATATTGATATTGTTAGACTTTCAATGTCAATCGCCTAAAGTCGCCTTATGTTATGCGTATGTTCAAACACAACCTATGGTTGGCAAGATAATATGGCACGACTGTTATTGTTTGGAGGCAAAGGCGGGGTCGGTAAAACAACCACTTCATCAGCAACTGCTGTTTGGCTTGCCGATTCTGGATTACGTGTATTGCTTGTGTCAAGTGACCCTGCACATTCTACTTCTGATTCACTCGGTGTTGAAATTGGAAGCGAAGTCACTGCAATAGACGGTGTCGAAGGGCTTTGGGGGCTAGAAATGGACCCTGAAGCCAAAATATCTTCCTTATTACCAAAGGTTGGCTCTGCAATGGAAAAAATGAATTCATCAAAAGGTCTTGGTGGTCTTGGGATGATGTTAGATCCAAGCGCTAAAGATGAAATTGCAGATATGAAGGGTGAGATAAAAACTTCAGATATGGTATTACCTGGATTAGATGAAGCGATTGCATTTGACGAATTACTACGTCATGTAGAAGACCCAACTTGGGATGTAATCGTCTTTGATACAGCACCTACAGGGCACACTCTGAGGTTTTTGTCGTTGCCAGAATTAATTGAAGCATGGTCGGATAGGCTGATTCGTATGATGAGAATATCAGGGGGAATACGCTCGATGATGTTCGGCAAGAAAGAAAGCGATGCTATGAAAGAGGAACTTGAAAAATTTCAGCGCAGAGTATTGCATGTTAGAAGAGTATTATCAAATGATGAAATAACTTCATTCACATTGGTTACTATACCGGAGCGCATGGGTGTAAATGAGACGATAAGAGCTCAAAAATCGCTGCAAGAATTTGACTTGCCAATCGGTGGATGTTTGGTCAATAGAGTTACTCCTGAACTTGACCACCCCTTCCTTGAGAAGAGAAGAGAGTCTGAGTTGCAGAGAATTGAAGAATTAAAGGAAAGTCTTGGAATCAATATTTCTACCATGGAGTTATTTGATACCGAGGTAGTCGGAATAGAGCGATTAAGAGAGGTAGGTCAATTCCTATATGGGCCTGTTATTGAGATTGATAGTGGCTTAGGGCCTCATTCTATAGGTTCGGTATTACATCATGAAGTTCATAGAGGAATGACAAAAGAATTGGCTGAAGATACTGAAAGAATCTATTTACACTATCCTGGAATAAAGCGAGACGAATTATCATTAAGAAGTGAAGATGGAGTTCTATTTGTTGGTCTCAATGGAAGAGAAAAGCCAGTAAAAACATCAGTTCCGGTCAAAGCAAGTCAGGTAAATGCAAAATTGGAAGGCGATATTTTGAGACTGGATATTCCATTGAATGACCTATAGGTAATTATTTTTGATAACTCAATAGGCATGGGTTGAAAAGTGGCGGCTTTCACGCTATGCTATGGCACTCGAAGGCTTATCCAAGGGTATTTTCCGCTCTATTGGATTACTGAAGTCTAAGAGAAAGTTAGACGAAGAGGAATTGCGAGAAATGACTCGCAGTTTACGCAGGTCGCTCCAAGAAGCGGATTTCAACGTTAGGCAAACAAAAGAAATCGTTGAAAAGATGGAATCGCGTATCCGTGAAGAAGAGTTGCGTCCAGGACTTACACTGCAAACACATGCAATGAACATTCTCTATACGGAATTGGTCCGATTATTGGGTTCAAAGCACGAATTTCAGCCACATGGGGCAACTTTACTGCTCGTAGGATTGTACGGTCAAGGTAAGACCACAACAACCGCAAAGTTGGCCGAATGGTATCGTAAGAAGCACGGTTTGAGAGTCGGTGTAATAGAAGCTGACGTTCACCGACCTGGTGCATACGAACAATTATGCCAATTATTGGAAGATTCATCGGTGGTCGTTTATGGTGAACCAAAAACAAAAGATGCTCCGACAATTGTTCGTAATGGGTTGAAAGAATTAGCATCATGTGATCTTGTTATTGTCGATACAGCAGGGCGACATCAATTGGATACTGAATTGGTAGAAGAGTTGGAACAGATTTCTGCTCTTACAAATGCCACTGAACGCTGGCTCGTAATCGATGCACAAGTCGGTCAAGCTGCAGGTCCAGTCGCAGCATCATTCCATACATTGGCTGGTGTCACAGGAATCGTAATTACAAAATTGGATGGTACAGCAAGGGGCGGTGGCGCTCTTTCTGCAGTTGCAGCAACAGGTGCGCCAATCGTTCATATTGGTGTGGGTGAGAAAGTTTCAGACTTAGAAAAATTTGAATCTGATAGATTTATTTCAAGACTCTTAGGAATGGGAGATATTCAGGGTCTTATTGATTTGGCACCTGAAGATATGGATCAGGAAGAGGCGATGAGACTAACTCAGAGAATGATGTCTGGAAGGTTCACACTAAATGATATGTATAAGCAGATGGAAATGATGTCAAAAATTGGAACTATTGACAAATTGATGTCATTCTTACCAGGAAATATGTTGGGAGGAATGGGTGCGATGTCCAAAGGCCAAAAGGCAGAAATGCAAACCAACTTAGACCGATATCGCACAATTATGGATTCAATGACTGCATGGGAAAAGAACGAACCTGCAAAGATCAAGTCAGAAAGAATACGTCGTGTTGCTAGAGGTGCTGGTGTCCGAGAAAAGGATGTTAGAGAGTTAATCGGCCAATGGAATAAGAGTCGTAAGATGATGAAGGGAATGGGTGGAAACCGCAGCCTCAACAAGCAAATGCGTAAGATGATGAAAGAAGGAGATATGGATGGAATGGATCCATCTTCTTTCGGAATGTGATAATATTATTTCACTCAATAGGTCTTAGCAAGCAAAATTCTACGCTTGGTCATTTGACCAGTCATGTGACAAGGGCGAGCATCTTCGTATTCATCGGTTGCATCTCCAAGGAAATTTAGTGAAGTTGCTCTTTCGATTGCTTCTGCATGGGCATCACTACCATCAAAAGCCATTTCGTAGATTTTCCCATCTTCAATCTCGCCATGCATTATCCAAGTCCCATCAATTTCCTCAAAGGCAGGTAAAGGTTGAATCACGTCTTCCATATGTGCATTTGACCTAAGTCTTAATTCATCAGAAATTTCATTCAATACCGATCTGCAAGAGTTGACAATGTCGTCTAATGGTAGCGGCATTTTACCACCAGTTCTTCTACAAGCAAATGCTGTACCTTGTGCCACATCACGAGGACCGATATCAAGTCGTAGAGGCACACCTTTTATTTCCCAATCATAGTATTTTTGACCGGCTCTAATATCTCTTGAGTCAACTTTCACTCTTAGGCCATTGGCGCGTAATTGTTTTGCAATATCATTTGAAATTGCTACAGTATCAACATCTGAATTTTTCTTTATCATAGGACAAATGACAACTTGGTAAGGAGCGATGGCTGGAGGCATTATCAATCCATTATCATCGCCATGCATACCGACAATCGCACCAAGAAGTCGCTCAGACATTCCGTATGTTGTTTGATGACAATATTGCTGTTGAGCATCTAGATTTTCATATGTAATATCAAACGCCTTTGCCCATTGGTCACGATAATGATGGCAAGAAGCAACTTGTAAAGTTCTTCCATTAGGCATTATTGCATCTATTCCAATTGTATACCACGCGCCAGGGAATGTATCCCATATTGGCCGTTTGGCTTTGATTACAGGGAGGCATAAATCATGCATCAAATTATTTACAATTTCCAAATCTTGTGCAATTTGTCTCGAAGCACACTCCTCATCAGCATGCGCAGTATGGGCTTCAAAGAAATGAATTTCTCGTACTCGGATAAATGAACGGGTTTGCTTTGTCTCATAGCGGAAAGTGTTGACCATTTGGAATACCTTTAGGGGCAAATCCTTGTGTGATCTAATCCAAAGAGGGAACATAGTATACATTGCAGTTTCTGAAGTTGGTCGTAAAAACATCGGTATGTCTAGGTCATTCTCTCCAGCATGCTTTACCCAATATACTTCTTTCTTGAATCCGCCTTCTTCATCTTCTTCACGTAAATCTTCAACATCTACTCCTTCTTCTCTAGCTCGCTTTAATTTAGCAACAAGAGCATTTTCTTTTTCTAATAGGTTTTCAGGAATTAATAATGGGAATCTAACTTCTTCGTGGTCCGTTCTATCCATTTCACTTTGAGTGAGTGAATCGATTAATTTCATGGTCTTCCAACCATAAGGTCTCCAGACATCCATCCCCTTAATAGGGTATCTTTTGTCAACCAATTCGGCAGCCTCAACCATGAATGGATACCATTCATTGAAATTCTCTACCTTGGAGGGAATACCTCGCTTGGCCTTGCCTGGTCCTTGGCTCATAATG
Organism: Methanobacteriota archaeon; assembly: GCA_018650105.1. GTDB lineage: Archaea > Thermoplasmatota > Poseidoniia > Poseidoniales > Poseidoniaceae > MGIIa-L1. The sequence continues at coordinate 16,484 of JABIGP010000228.1, read as the reverse complement.
TGCTTCGCCGCACTCTCGCACATCAATATAGCGCATGTAATGGCACCTTATTGATTCACTTTGGCATTATTTTTCATCGCCACTAATGCAGCAATACACCAAACTATTTCCAATACTAAAAACGCCCATTCAGAAATTAATGCCGCCCTTATCGCTAATAATCCTGAACCAAATGCCATCAAAAATAGATATGGCTTTTCTTTACTGTTCAAAACCTCTCTTGTCTCAAATAGAAAAGCGGCCAAAATAGATATCATTCCAATCCATGAAAGGATTTCGCTAAGCAAGTCAACTTGCATAATAATCACTTACGAGAAAAATACCAAAATCCGATGATTCCAACGATTAGTGCAATTATGTCAGGTTTTCCGATGACCATGTCTAGAATAGATTGTGACCATCCCCAGCCACTGTCAATTTTGTGAACACTAAGCCAGTTTATTCGCGTATATCCGTCTGCAGGACATAGTGTGTCGGACTTGCACAACCCTCCTAATATGTAAGAAAACAATCCAAAAATATTCAAAGTCACAACAACTAATTCAGCGATAATGATTTTTGACATTAGGCTCATTTTCTTTACGCTAGTATTTTCTGGTACCAAAGGTAGAGTTGGCAGTGGTTCCAAATCAGGTAGAGGTGCATTAATCGGTGCAACTACTTCGATGAGCATATTTGTTGGCGGAGCAACTTCAATGATGTCGGAAGATTGCTGAGAAGCGACCATATCTCTTGCTTTCTTAGGATTTGCTGATGCGATTTTAATTCCATAAAGACGGTCTGCAAGAGAGATTAGTGCAGGATCATCGGCTATTTCGGAAGCATCTAATTTCCCATCAAGTAGCATTTGCAACTTTTCTTGAGTGCTAGTCATTGTATCTCCTCCATGATTAAGGTGAACCCCACTACTTGATGAAGCCTCCTTCGCAAATATTCAGCAATAATAGTTCATGCATTGCCTGCAGCTTCAACCTCAGCCCAATCTTTCATGAAGCCTTCAAGACCTTTGTCAGTGAGTGGATGTTTCATTAGTTGGCGGAATATTTTCGCTGGCATTGTTGCAGTATGCGCTCCAAGTTGAATGCACTGAAGAACATGAGTTGGGTGGCGAATTGATGCGGCTAATACCTTTGTTGAAATGTCGTAACTTGCCCAGACTTCCATTATTTCGGCGATTAAATTCATTCCATCATGCCCTGTGTCGTCTATTCTTCCGATAAAAGGAGAAACATAAGTCGCACCGGCCTTTGCAGCCATCAATGCTTGTGCAGCGGAGAAAACCAAAGTAACATTTGTATCAACGCCCTTTGAAGTTAGAATCTTTGTTGCGGCGAGCCCTTCTGATGTACAAGGAATCTTGATGATTACATTGTCCGGTAATTCTGCCTTTAATTCCATGCCTTGAGAAACCATTCCTTCGGTATCCATTGCAGTAACTTCTGCTGAAATTGGTCCAGAGCAGATACCAGCGATTTCTCTAACCACTTGTTTGAAATCTCTGCCACTTTTCTTAATCAAAGAAGGATTGGTAGTAACACCATCAAGAATCCCCCATGCGGCAATTTCTCTAATTTCGTCAACATCGGCTGTATCTAGGAAGAACTCCATGATGGGGTGGCATAGCCGGTTGTCTATGAATTAATCGCTTCATGCAAATATTGTCGACCAAAGAAACAAAATCTTTTTGCACAAATCTGTTTCAAGATTTTCTTGCAATTGCTCTATGAGCTGCTTGTTCTATATATTTAGAATTGATTTTCATTACCTCTAGCATCTCATCAGACTGACCAGATTCACCGAATCTATCTTCAACGCCAACCATCTCTAATGGTGCAAATGTGTTTTTGACTAAATGTTCAGCAACAGCACCACCTAATCCACCGATTACGTTGTGGTCTTCTGCTGTGACAATTGCCCCACATTGTGATACTAATGAATTGATTAAGTCACTATCTAGTGGTTTTAGGGTATGCATATCAACAACCGTTGCATTGATTCCTTTTGCGGCTAATTCTTCAGCGGCCTTCATTGATTCAGATACCAATACGCCACATGCGATAATAGCAACATCAGTTCCTTGACGTAATGTGATTCCTTTACCAATAACAATTTCAGATTCTCTTCCGCGATACATTACAGGAGTTTTATTTCTTGCAGTTCGCATATAGGATGGCTTGTTTAACTCAGGTAATTGCTTGGTTAATTCCAATGTTGAAACATAATCTGAAGGATGCATAACGACAACATTTGGTAGCGTTCTGTAAATCGCGAGATCTTCGATTGATTGTGCGCTGGAACCATCAGTTCCAGTATGTGTTCCTCCATGACTGCCACAAAGATGCACGGCTAAGTTAGGTCTTGCAACACCATTACGCATTTGTTCAAATGCTCTTTCAGTGAAAATTGCAAATGTACTTGCAAATGGAATATATCCTGAAGCTGCAAGACCTGCACCGGTCAATAACATATTTTGCTCACCGATTCCGCAAGAAAATGTACGTGCAGGGTATTTTTTCTTGAAGTGTAATGATTTAGTAGATTTACCTAAATCGGCCTCCAATACTACTACTTTAGGATTATCTGCAAGTTCCAGTAATGCTTGACCATACCCATCTCTAGTTGCTGCCATCTCACTCATGCAACCACCTCTCCTAGTTCGGCCATTGCTTGAGCAAATTGCTCATCGTTTGGAGCAGCACCGTGGAATGCAGGGTTATCTTCCATAAAGGAAACTCCTGCACCTTTAATCGTGTGTGCAATCAGTATTGATGGCTTATCATTAGTAGCCTCAAGGAAATCAAGCCCTGACATTACTTCTTCCATATTGTGGCCATCTATTTCTTTAACTTCCCAACCAAAAGCTCTCCATTTTGCAGGAATGTCAAACATTCTCATTTGAGCCTCACAGAAATCATCATTTTGGATTCTGTTACGGTCAAGAATTACCTTCAAATTGCCAACTTCGTGATGTGCTGCTGCCATTGCGGCTTCCCAAACACTACCTTCTTGGATTTCACCATCTCCTAGCATTACAAATGCCCTTCGCTCACTGTTGTCAAGGCGAGCAGCCATTGCACAACCCAGTCCAAATGATAGACCCATACCCAAAGAACCGGCTGAAAAATCTACACCAGGACACCATTTCATATCGACATGGCCTTGACATTTACCTCCAAGAACTCTGTAAGAATGTAAATCTTCATGTGTAATGAAACCCATCTCTGCTAATACAGCATACATTCCTGGAGAAGCGTGACCTTTTGACAAAATAAATCGGTCTCTATCTTCCCATTTAGGCTGGTCAGGACGAACACGCATCCTTGTTGCGTACAATGCTGAAATAAGATCTATTTCCGATAATGAACCACCCGGATGTCCAGCCTGAGCACGGTAAACCATTTTCACGATTTCAACTCTACATTTCCTTGCAAATTCTTCGAGTTCTGATATTGACAAAGCCATGAAAATCACCCTATTGAGCCATTGGCTATGAGGGGGCTCTTTGATACTTGCGCATCATATGCGAAGGCCAAAGAAAGGATTTCATCAACGCTTAGGCATTAGAGACCCTATTGTACGTGAAATCACATTTCTCATCACTTCAAGGGCGTCGGTTAGTAAATTTCCACCTTCGGGTAATGCTCTAGTTGCTAGCCAGATGAAAATTCCGACGAACCAAGCGAAGAATGCGAGTGAAAGTACATTGCCTAATACGCCAATTCCCAATAACTCTGGAAGATTGATTTTCATAACTATCAGTACCGCAACGAAGACCCCCATTATCGATTCTCCTGCAATAAATCCGGCTCCTATTAAGACACCCCTACTTTCTACTGCTTTGGCAGCATCATTAGCAGCAGCGCTTGGCTCACAATCCAATGTACCATCTATTCTTAGGTGTGCACTTCTAAGTGCAATATAGGATATTACGCCACCGAGCATAATCGGAACAGATAAACCGAGAGGTAAGTATATTCCAATTGCAACACTCATGACCGGCATACTCAACCGGATTAACACAACGGCAATAACTGCTCCAAGTAAAACCATTTGAAGATTTAAATTACCGCCAAAAGCACCTTCCACAATAGCTCCAATAAGTTCGGCTTGAGGTGCGAAGAGCGCCTTCTTACACCCTGGGTCACCTGGCAGTGGGTCTAGTGCACAAGCAGTACTTGAAATTCTGAATGCATCGTGTAGTAATTTCAAAGTTGGCCCTATTACAATGGCCCCAGTCACTACACCTATGATTTCAGCAATCTGTTGCCTCCAAGGAGTTGCACCAACCATATGACCTGTTTTGAGATCCTGCATTACATCACCAGCAATTGCAGCAGAGGATGCAACGATTGCAGCGATTAACAATGTCGCATACATCAAAGAACCTGTTGATAATCCCAAAAACAAGTCACCTACAACCCAAACAAGGGCTACAGTGAACAATAAAGTTGCAATAGTCATACCAGAAACTGGTGAGTTTGACGAACCAACTACTCCTGCAATATAACCTGCAACAGCAGCAAAAAAGAACGAAACGATTGCCAAAAACAATGCTCCAGCAAGGGCTAAAATAACTGATTTCAATGCAATCGCGTAAAAGATAAATGTCGCAACTACAAGAACGCCACAAAACATCAACACTTTGCGAAGTGGAAGGTCTTGCTCTGTGCGAACGACTTCAAACTCAACTTCATCATTCTTTTCGAATGCTTTTGACAATCCAGTAAATATTGTATCCTTCATCGACCATAATGTGTAAACTCCACCTACGACCATTGCACCAACACCAACATAACGGATTTGTGATGACCATACTTTGTAGAACGCCTCAACGCCATTTGACGCCTCAGGCCACCCATTGATCAATCCATAAATTGGAACTAATAGTCCAAACCCGATCACACCACCTAAGAAAATGAATGAAGCGATTCTAATTCCAACAATATATCCAACTGACAATAATGCGATTGATAAGTCCATACCTGCGTATAATTTTGTGCTCAGGAAATTAACGGAACTTTCTACTGTGTGATGTGTTACATTGAATCCCTTGACCATGAACCCATATATTGCGCCAATTCCAAGAGCATATAATATCGCTAATGCCCCTTCTCCGCCTTCTTCTCCAGCAACCAATACTTCTCTACAAGCCACACCTTCAGGATATGGTAGTGCTTCTTCAACAATGAATAATCTGCGCAATGCAATTGTGAACATTGTTCCTAATAATCCTCCGATTAAGGCAATAACAAACGTTTCTAAAAATTGAATTTCTTGCCACATACCAAGAACCAACAATGCCGGAACAGTAAAAATAACTCCTGCTGCAAGTGATTCTCCTGCACTAGCCATTGTTTGTACAGCATTATTTTCAAGGATAGTAACATCGTCAAATAATGTGCGTAAAATAATCATTGACATCACTGCAGCAGGGATGGATGCAGATACAGTCATACCAGCATACAATCCAAGATACGCATTGGCAGCAGTCATTAGAACACCTAGGACTATTCCAACGAGAATCGCTCTCACAGTCAATTCCATAGGTGACTCTTCTGCAGAGATATATGGCTCACCCAAAACGCTCATATCTTTGGCCAAGTGAATTGGTATTTTGAATCTAATGGACATTATCGGCAATCATTGGTGAAATATTATCAATTGTGCATATATATTGAAAGGTTCCAAGTATTACTCTAAATTCATGGGAACCCCTCCATCATAATCATAAATCATCAATTATTCGCAAGGCTATTGGATAGCATATTGCATTCAAGGTGATTACTATGTCGACAACTACTTGGCATGACATTGAAACTGCCGAAATCCTTATTGAATTAGATACTACATTTGATGGACTTTCAAGCGATGAAGTCATTAATAGGCAAGAAATATATGGTTTTAACAAATTACAAGAGCCGGAAAAAACTTCTGCATTTATTCGGTTTTTATCTCAATATCATGATCCACTAAATTATCTTCTGATTATGGCGGCAGTGGTTGCTCTTGCATTACCAGGCCATAATGCAGGTGATGCAATTTTTATCTTCATAGTGTTAACCGCGAATGCAGTCTTCGGTTTTTGGCAAGAGGGTCAAGCGGAGCAAGCAATGGGTGCACTAAAACAAATGTCTGTATCACAATGTGTCGTCATTAGAGAGGGTGTTGATGTTGAAGTATCAACACATGACTTGATTCCGGGAGATATCGTAAAGTTAGAAGAGGGCCTAAATGTACCTGCCGATGTCAGAATCGTTGAGTCATTCCAATGTAAAATCGATGAATCACCACTCACTGGAGAATCGCTAACTGTTCGGAAAAACCCAGATGTTTGTGCCGCTGATACAATTCTTGCCGAAAGGAAAAACATGGCATATATGGGGACTTGTGTCGCCACTGGAAGGGCTGTCGGAATAGTTGTTGAAACTGGAATGTCTACTGAATTGGGAAGAATTGCCAGGGATATTGTCGGAAACGAAGCCCCTCCTACTCCTTTGGAAATGAAATTGGAATCTCTTGGGAAATTTCTTGGCTTCGTTGCCTTAATTGTTGCATTTTTACTTGTGTCGCTCAAAATGCTAATTGCATATGCTAGTCCAGATATCGATATTTGGGATGCTGCAATTGAGCAATTCATGGTAGCAGTAGCAATATTCGTAGCGATTGTCCCTGAAGGATTGCCAATTATTTTGGTAATAACTCTAGCTTTGGGAATGCGTAACATGGCGAGGCACAAGGCGATTATTAGGAGAATGAAAGCGGTTGAAACATTAGGCTCAACAACTGTAATTTGCTCTGATAAAACAGGAACTCTAACAAAAAATCAAATGACAGCGCGGCAAATCAGTTCATCATTTGGAGATTACAAGATTTCAGGAAATGGGTTTAAACCAGAAGGAAATCTAATGGAAGGAGACATTAATCTCACAGATAATCAAATGTCTAAATTACAAAATGACATTGGATTTAGATTGACTGCGGCTTGTCTAGCATTATGTCATAACTCTCAGATTTCAAAGATCGACGGATATTGGCAAGCGATAGGAGACCCTACTGATTCTGCTTGTGCGGTTGCTGGCTGGAAAATCAATGGCGATGTGAAGAAATTTGCCCAACGACACCCGCGTGTCCATGAATTCTTTTTCGACAGTATTAGGAAGAGAATGACGGTCATCCATGAATATGAGGGTGAAAAGTGGGTCTTTTCAAAAGGTGGTGCAGGTGGATATAAATCACTTGTAGATTGGAAAATAGAAGATGGAGAGATTCAACCCCTAGTAGACTCAGATATCGCAAATGCTGTTGAGTCGAATAGAGATATGGCCTCAAAAGCAATGCGTGTTCTAGCACTATGTGCAAGAAAATTGGAAGACGGAGAAGATATTAACAATGTTGAAACAATTGAGTCTGGTTTCATTTTCCTAGGTCTTGTTGGAATAATGGACCCTCCTCGCCCTGAAGTAAAGGATGCGATCGCAATTTGCCAAAGAGCAGGTATTAGAGTCAAGATGATTACTGGTGATCAGCAAATTACTGCCAATGCAATCGGTCTCGAACTGAATATCACCGATGGAATAAACCCAGCTATTAATGGAGCACAACTTTCTAATTTCACCGATGAGGAATTGATTGAAGTCTCTTCCAATGCAAGTATCTTTTCCCGCGTTACGCCTGACCAAAAGATGAGGATAGTTTCATCATTACAGGAAAGAGGAGAAATTGTTGCAATGACCGGCGATGGAGTCAATGATGCTCCAGCACTTTCTAGAGCGAATATTGGAATTTCTATGGGCATTGCTGGAACTGATGTAGCAAAGGATGCCTCTGATATGGTACTTCAAGATGACAATTTTGCAAACATTGTCTCCGCGGTAGAAGAAGGGAGGAAAATCTACCAAAACATTAGGAATTTCGTGAGGTATCAAATTTCTACTAACGTTGCAGCAGTTGCATTAATCATCATTTCAACATTCTTGTACGGGTGGAATCTACCTCTAACAGCGACTCAAATTTTAGTAATTAATATTCTAATGGACGGCCCCCCTGCAATCGCTCTTGGTGTTGAGAAAAAGCATGGCAATGTGATGAATAGGCCGCCGCGCCCAGTACATGAGGGGTTGCCGAGTTTATCTGATATAGCATTGATATTCTATCTTGGAATTGTAATGGTAACAGGAACTCTAATAATTTTCTTTTTAGCCGGAGGAGGAATCGAAACATGTGAAGGTTTACCACTTACAGAGGATGATTTATCCCAATATTTTGACAGGGATGCGTGCATTGCTGGTGATGCGGTGGCAATAGATAACTGGAACTCATATTCAGAAGATCGGTTTGTATATGCGCAAACGATGACATTCGGAGTATTCGTGGTGTTCCAATTATTCAATGTCATCAATTGCCGTAGTAGTGAAGACAGTATTTTTAAATTGGGAATCTTCTCAAATAAAGCAATCAATTATGCAGTATTAATATCTCTAACATTGCTTTGGTTAATCATCAATTATTCATCTGAAACAATACCAATTCTTGACATTAAAGTAGGTTCTTTGCTGTCTACAATTGAATTAGAACTAAAGGATTGGTTGACTATATTTGCGGTTGCTTCTAGCGTATTTATTATTGAAGAATTTAGAAAATTCATTGTATATTCGAGATACTTTGCAATCGGCAAGAATTACCGAAATTGAGGGATGTACATGGATCAATGGACTTCACACCAATCTCAAGCCGGTTGTAAACAAGATTGGCAAGAAAGGCTAACCAGTTCAATGCAACATTCACAATGGAGCGAATCTATCTCGCCTATTGCGAATAAAGTTGCTTCAGGCCAACGACTGAGTATTGAGGATGGAATGATTCTATTCCATCATCCTGATCTAAATGAAGTTGGTAGATTGGCTGATTTAGTTAGAAAATCTCGCTTTGGTAATTTTGCGTTTTTTAATTCAAATGTACATGTTAATCAAACAAATATCTGCGTATTGTCTTGCCGTTTTTGTGCCTTTAGAAGAAGCAAGAAAGCAACAGATGCGTATTCATTAGATATTGAAGCATATGTTGAAGATTTGTCAAAATATGCTGAATTTGTTGACGAGGTTCACTCGGTTGGAGGATTACATCCAGATTGGGACGTCCATCACTATCAACAGTTATTCAAATCTGTCAAAGAAAAATTTCCCCACATCACAATCAAGGCATTGACGGCAGTTGAAATCAAACATCTTGCCCAATTATCCAACATGACGTACCGAGAGGTTTTGACAATATTGAAAGATGCCGGTTTGGGAAGTTTGCCTGGAGGTGGTGCAGAGATATTGGATGATGAAATTAGAGCGATTATTTGTAATGGGAAAGAGAGTTCCGATGAATACTTAGAGATTCACAAAACCGCACATGAGATTGGTTTACCATCTAATTGTACTATGTTATTTGGAACTGTTGAAACATTAGAACATCGATTGATTCACATGGATAAATTACGTAAATTAGCAGATGAAACCGGAGGTTTTCAGTGTTTTGTACCATATCCATTTTTGCCCGACTCATCAAGATTGCCAGAAGCTCAGGGTTCCACAGGAAGCGAAGTATTGAGGACGATAGCAATATCTCGATTGATGCTAGACTCAATTCAACATATCAAAGCATATAGGATGAATATAGGAGATGGATTGGCTGAATTGGCATTACAATTTGGTGCAGATGATATCGATGGAACTGTGCAAAAAGAATCCATTATGCATCTTGCAGGTTCTACTGCTCCATTGGACCATGACATGAGTAGATTATCTAAATTGATAGAGAATGCTGGTTGTGTTCCAATAAAGAGAAACACTACTTATGAGAATTTTGAAAGGTTTATCCCCAAAAAACCAACACCGGTACGTGGACTGAAAATGGCTCAATGATTTAACCAATTGTGGGTTACACCTTTCAGTGATTGGCCTTCCCGCAAATTATGGCAGCCCATAGTTGGACGAGAACTATCGGGCGCGTTTCATTTCTAAATTGCGATCCATTGTTCCATGGTTTAGATGATACATGGAACGTATTACCGGCTCCCCCTTCTTGGCTAACTGGCCATTTGTTGAGGAAAGATTGTGTTCTCGCACCTATTCCGGCTGCAGATTATGCAAAATATGCAGATGAGTTAGTATTAATTCCAGACATCGGTATCTGCTCTAAAGGAGAAGTTGGTAGTGTATTGCTATTTTCTAAAAAGTCACTCAATGAGATGAAATCAATCGCATTGCCATCCGATTCAGCAACTTCAGTGGCTCTTCTAAAGCACCTACTAGAATTGCAGGGGCTAACTCCCACATTCACTGAAATGGGACCTGACTTTGATTTGATGTTAGAAAGTTGTGATGGGGCATTACTAATAGGCGATAGAGCGTTAGAAAGCGCAAAGAAATACCCTTCCATGGTTCAGTTAGATTTGGGTCAGGCATGGTTAAAAAAATCCGGCAAACCAATGGTCTTTGGAGTCTTTGCCGCCAGAAAGGATACTCCGCGTGAATATATTATCGCAGCACATAATGCCCTTGAATCTAAATTGACACAATTTGAAAATAGTGATGAACAAAGAAATGCAGTGATTAATTGGTCTATCAGCCGGTCTGATTTGTCTTATGAAAGACTTGACAAATATTTTGGTGAAGTATTCAATAGACTTGATGATGATCATCTAAGCGGTCTCAATCAATTCTTAAGTGATGCTTGTGATTTACCAAAAGGTGCTCAGTTTTGTTGGTAATCATCATTATCTGTTAACTTACTGATTGCATCATCCATCATTTGGTTTTCGGATTGACCAGTAACGACTCTACGAGTCTTGACAGTTTTTTTCTTGGTTGAAACTTTTTTAGCGATTACCGGAGGGGTATCGGCGCTATCTCTTTCAGTGCCTCCAAGTTGTATTCTCTTACCAGAAATTACTGAACCATCCTTATTGCGCTTGACACTCCCTGCTCTTCTTCGCACCTTGACAGGCGCAACAAAATCATCTTCTTCGACCTCAGTAGGGTCACCAGGTACCCTTTTTGCAGCTGTAGAAAATTCTACTTCCGGTTTTGTTCCACTTGAGGATTTCTTTCTGCCGATTTTTCTTTTTATCTGGCGCCTCTTCATTATCTCTTCATGAGTCAGTTCTTCCTCTTCAACCAACTCTTCTTCATCCATGTCGGAATCTTCTGATTGCTCAGGCATTTCATCTTCGCTCAAATCCTCAAAGTCATCAAATGCAAATTCCAAATCGACTGAACTAGCATTCGAAGTCCGAATATATGTTAGAATTGAAGCCATAAACATAACCAAAACAAGTATTGCAATCCATGGATATTTTATTGTAATTTCAATGAATAGTTCCAATGCAGAAGGTTCGGGAGGAATGTCTTCCATCAGTAATAAATTAATTTGATTCTCTTCAACCCACCAAGGACTCCAAGATGCTTGAAGGCCCCGTTCCCCATCTAATACAACGCGCACAGGGTGTGCTTCTGCTAAATTAGCAATTGATGCATCAGTGGCTTCAGGCTGGAATAGAAGAGACAAATCTATTGGATATTGTGCATCAGGGAATAAAGTGAATGAAACCTTTAGGGCGATTTTTATTCTTGTCCTTTCGTCATCAACTATTGTCAAAGTCATTCCACTTTTTATGTGGCAACTAACAACGCCATTTTCAACCTGCCCAACTGATAATTCTATCGCGGATTTCCAAGAGTCAACAAAATCTTCCGTATCCATGTTCTTGCAAATAGAGTTTGAGAACATTACCGTTTCAGAATAACTCAACTGCTGGTCTGCAATAACTGATTTTCTTGACATATTCCTTATTTGTGATGATTGTTGTGAACTAAGAGTAACAATATCTTCTATTTCCAATGAACTTTTATTGATCCAAATATTTAGATTACGAATGTCGTCTTGGTTCGGAACATCTGAGCATACTTCGGCACTTGAGTTACAATTAATGTCCCATGAATCGGTGATAGAATCTCCATCATCATCTAAATCAAGATGGTCTGGAACTCCGTCTCCGTCTAAATCTGCACCGTTTTCACCATATCCAAATGGTAGTTCGGGGGTACCATAAATCGCAACATTCTGTGTATCGGTAGTGACGAATATCCTTTCGGGCAAATAGTTGGAATTTTCAATTATTGCGAAGTCAGAGGCACGGTGGAAAAGTAAAGTTTCTTCGATTATCGCAAATGTAGAAGTTTCAATTGTGATAATTTTCGCCCGACTGCTAAATTCGATAATATGTATGTAAGTGCCATCGCCCGACCATTGCATTTTATTTCCATAAATGAAATCACTTCGGTGAATATCTCCTCCATTGACATCAACTGTTTTCAACACTCCATTTTCACTAAACAATCCGATTCTCAAGTCCAAATTACCAAAACTGCAGCCTACAATCTCGCTATCCAATTCCCACATTTTCCCGGTTGGATTACCTTGTCTATCCCAAACCAGTGCTCGTCCTGATTCATCACCTGATAGAATTTTAGCCCCATTGTTTGAAAAGGCAATGCACGAAACATCCGTATTATGTTCGCCGGATAATGTAGTTTCAAGAGTAAGGTCGGATTTCCTTAGTAAGTCAACCCCGTTATCGGAATTTGGAACTGCTAATACCGAACTATCGGGGCTCCAGGAAATAGATTTTGTTTCAGAATTTGAATTCCCATTTACATTTAGCAGCTGCCAACTAGCAACATCGATCAGTTGAATATTGTCAGACCTTGCTTCTGAACCCATCAGGGATAACGCTAGTAATGTCCCATCTGGTGAAAACTTCAAATCAACAATTTGCCTAGTAAATTCAAAACTTTCAATGAGCGAATTATCATCAATATTGTGAATGGTTATTACGCCCATATATCCTGTAGCTAATAACGTATTATCTCCATTGATATCTATGGCTTGGCTATTTGACTTTTCTAATGGATTTGAAAGGCCGCCTGAATATGATAGCCCTGATGATGCTGCAGAAGATACAGGTACCATAATTATTAATGCCATCATCATTAATGCTGGCAGAAAAGAACTAGTAATCCGGCCCAATCGCATATTCGCCCCGATTGATTGTACTCCTTTAGGCTTGAAAACATCTCGGTTGAAACACACTTCAAATTGATGTTTTTCACTCTTAGTGAAGTTAAGTGAAGAATTATTATTCCGATTAATTGATGAGGGGCTTATTGGTCGGGCGCAATATGCACTATGAGTTACCACTTGACGCGGATGGGAATAAAGTTGTCCGAATTGGCCATTCGCCAGACCCAGATGATGCATTTATGTTCCATGCAATGACCACAGGGGCATTCCCAACTCCAGGATATAACTTCGTTCATGAATTACAAGATATCGAAACACTCAACCACCGCGCAATTAACCAAGAACTCGAAGTTTCAGCAGTATCCATTCATGCATACCCCGAAATTTCCCAGCATTACGCACTAATGAATTGCGGTGCTTCAATGGGCGAGGGTTATGGTCCAATGGTAGTTTCAATGAGTGGTGTTAGCGAGGAAGATGTCCGTTCAAATATCATCGCAGTACCAGGAATGAAGACAAGCGCATATCTTGGTTTGAGATTGGCATGGGGAGATTGCCAAGTTGCAGTAGTTCCATTTGATGAAATCATACCACGTGTTCTCGACGGAACATATTTGTCTGGATTAATTATTCATGAAGGTCAATTAACATATGTTGAACATGACCTAAATGTCTTGTTAGATCTTGGTGTTTGGTGGAATGGACGTACAAACGGATGGCCAATGCCACTAGGCGGAAATGTCGTGCGAAGAGATTTAGGGCAACAAGTAATGGAAGATATCACATTATACACAAAAATGAGTATTGAACACGCAATTAAACACCCTGAAGATGCATTAGAATTTGCTAAGGCTTGGGGTAGAGGGATTGATGATGAAACGAATAAGGAATTTGTTTCTATGTATGTCAATAATAGAACTATAGATTATGAACATGAAGGAAGATCGGCAGTCCGTCAATTCATCAAAGAAGGCCAAGAGATTGGACTTATTGATGCCGCCTTTGATACCGAAAACATGAAATTTATTGGTTCACCTGAATAATTTGGTGATTAGATGGTTGATGCAAATAGGTCTCCTGGAATCAGCCAATATGGTTCGGTAGATCCTGCACCCCCTTCTACTGAGAGTGATGTTGAAAAATTGAAACATCAATTATTGGATGAGAATATGCAAATGTTTCAACGAATGCGCGCAGTCTTTTCTCTAAGAAATAATGGAACTGATGAAGCTTGTTTGGTCTTATGCTCTGCATTTACATCAAAAAGTGCTCTATTGCGACATGAATTAGCATATGTTCTAGGCCAGATGCAGAATTCTGTTGCAGTTCCTACATTGATAGAACGATTGAGTGATTTAGACGAACACATCATGGTAAGACATGAGGCTGCAGAGGCGATGGGGGCAATCGGAGATATTTCTGCAAAGCCAGTATTAGAGCGATTTCTCAACGATGAAAATATTGAGGTAGCTGAGTCCTGTGAAGTAGCACTCGATTTACTAAATTGGTGCCAAACAACCGAATGGGAAGAGGCTTCTTGGTGAAAAATCAATGCTCAAGTTCAAAGACTAGCCAGCACCCGCACAATTTAGAGGCAACCCCTATGCCACACGAACATATCCAATTAGCCCAAACACCAAATGGTGAAATTGGCCCACGTTGCCACACATGTGGAGAGAGATTGACCTTTGGTAATGCAATGGTTGTTGACAAGTACTACATGTGCTGGGAACACTATGTTGAAGCAACAGGTGCAGACACTGTCACTTCTATCAACGAATCCGAAGAAAGATTTTGGATGCATAAAGATTGAATTCACTTAGTTAAAAACTGTCACCTCCTGTCCGTGTATAGGAGGGAAGAAAGTGTCAACTGGTTGGGCTAGATTTGCACATCGTTTTGGGCAATATTATCGCACCTCTGAATTTTGGACTCCTCCTAGATTGAAATCCAGAGAGTGGATGTTCATTCCATTCGGAGGTTCACCTCCGATAAGACATAAGGGATTTACTGATATGAAAGATGTTAGAACTTTCTTGAGCGAGAGAGCGATGCATTCCTGCTTCTATTCAACCGCTTACTGGAAAAGGCCGTATGAAATGAAAATGGCCGACAAATTATGGCAGGGTGCTGATTTAATTTTTGATTTAGATGGTGACCACTTGCCAGGGGTAACCGATAGAGACTTTCCCGCGATGCTAGAGGTTATACAGGAACAAGGTTGGAGTCTGTGGAATGATTTTTTGCAGCCGGAATTCGGCTTCGAAGAGAAATATCTTCAAGTCACCTTTTCCGGCCATAGAGGTTTCCATTTGCATTATCGAGACCCGAAGTTATTCCATTTAGATTCAGAAGCGCGCAGAGAATTGGTTTCACACATTCGTGGAGAAGGAGTAAATGTACAGGGCGGAATGATGCGTTTCAATGAACCTGATTCGCAAGGATGGTCTAGAAGGATTAGAGATGGTACGGAAAGTATGATAGATAAATTACAATTAATTTCAAATCAGCAAGGAGATTATTCCTCAGTCCTAAAGGACTTAGAGAGTGGATTGAAGTCTCAATTTGAGAGAGAAGGTTCAACTGCGCAAAGGAGTGCCGCATCAATAAAGAAGTTGGCAGATATTGTTAATCATGAGGAAAGAGCAAGTAGAATCATCGCCGGTAATTTCGGTGCACTAGGAAATTATAATGGATTATTCCTAAATTTATTGAAAACCGATTCTTCAGTAGTTCTTGGAAATGCTGGTGAAACCGATGAAGTTGTCACGATAGATACCAGAAGACAAATCCGGTGGCCAACATCACTTCATGGAAAAACAGGTATGAGGGTGAGCGAATTTCCATTAAATCGTTTAGACCCTGATGGTTCAAACCCATATAGGCCATTAGATGAGGCCATGGCGTTGAGTGGTCAAGAAAAAATCCGTGTGGAAATTACCGTAGAGGATGCAGTTGCACAGTTTGATCAAAAAATATACGAATTATCAATGGGGCAAATAATCGAGTTATCCGAATCTGGGGCCACATTCTTGGTATTGAAAGGATGGGCGAAAATTGTATAATCGGTATAGATTATTCAGTGCATAAACCACATTTTTCCACAATCCTTCACCGGTAAGGTTCAAGGGTAGAGTTTGCCCCACCGTAGGTGGGGTGAGCCGTATGAGTCAGCAAGATGATGGAAAAAAGGATGAAAAATCGTTGCCACTTGGAACAATTCCTTTGCCGGCAATAGCTCCTTTACCACCTCTTCCAAATATGGATTCACAACTCCCTCCAGCACCAATGCCATTACCTCCTGCTCCAGCAATGGATGCTCCATTACCACCAGCACCTATGCCACTACCTCCTGCCCCAGCAATGGATGCTCCATTACCGCCAGCGCCAGAACCAGTCGCACAACCACTTCCAGA
>JABIGP010000081.1 GCA_018650105.1 Methanobacteriota archaeon | reverse complement strand
GCACTCCTTGAAGAAGAAATGAAAAAGGAGGACTAACGATGTCAGAAGGAGGTTCAGACCAATTTAGTGGCCGTATGGGTCTTATTTTCGCTAGTATCGGTGCAGCAATCGGTACTGGAAATATCTGGAGATTTCCACGAATGGTTGGAGCAAATGGCGGAGGAACATTCCTAATTCCTTGGCTATTCTTTTTGTTCGCTTGGTCAATTCCATTGGTAATTGCAGAATATGCAATGGGTAAGCGTAGCCGAACTGGAACTATTGGAACTTTCAGAATATTTGCAGGTAAGAAATTCGCATGGATGGGTCTGTGGACCGCATGGATTTCAACAGCCATAGGATTCTATTATGCAGTTGTTTCAGGTTGGACAATCAAATATTTCCAACTTGGAATCTCAGGAGCACTCAATGGAGAAGGTGTTGATACCACAGAGGTTTGGAATTCTTTCTTACAGTCCTCAGGACAAGTAATATTTTTCCAATTCTTAGTTATCGTTTTGACATTAGCAGCAATTCTCAAAGGTGCCAAAGCAATTGAAAAAGTCAATATCTATCTGATGGTTTCTTTGTTCGCGTTATTATTCCTAACCCTCTTCCTATCACTTTGGATGGATCTATCCGATGGTAGCCTTGATGGTGCTCTGTTCATGTTTACAGTTGACTTTGATATGCTGGGCGAGCCCGAGGTGTGGATTAATGGATTATCCCAATCGGCATGGTCCTGTTCAGCAGGAATGGGTATGTGTATTACATATGCAGTTTACATGAGCAAAGATGAGGATACTGTACTCAATGCTTTCACAATGGGACTTGCAAATAACAGCATTTCAATTATTGCAGGATTAGCAGTATTATCTGCAATCTTCGCAGTTAGTGATGACCCATTAGCAACCGTAACAGGTGGTTCATCGGCGATAACCTTCCTAGCATTACCAGAAGTGTTTGCACAAGCACCAGGCGGTAATATTGGGCCTCTTTTCATGATGGCAGGTTTCTTCCTCGCCCTTTCTTTTGCGGCGATGACTTCAATGATTTCCACAGTTGAATTGTGCGTGAGAAATTTCGTAGACCATGGATATGACAGAAAAACTTCAGTATTCATTACCGGCGGTGCAATTTTCTTATTCGGAATTCCATCTGCAGTAATGTGGATAAAATTAGATTCTGCCGGAGTAGCATTCCCTGAATTCTTAGAAGTTCAAGACCACATTTGGGGCTATGGATTAATGTTCTCTGGATTGTTTATTGCATACACTATTTGGCAATATGGTTACAAAAAGTGGCAGGCAGATGTTGAACAAGGTTTGGCAGAACCTGGTTTCAAAGGCTACCTAACCACCGGAGTTCCTGCATTTAGAAATGATTTCATCAATACTGGTGATAACGATTTGTATGTTAACAGAATTTGGGATATTCTAATGTATATTGCATTCCCAGTACTTTTCATAGTTCTAATGGCATCATATTTTGGAGATATGATTGCAAATACTGACGATGTTTGGAATCCATCTAACCCACACGGACTTGGCATTATTTTGATGTTCTGGGGTGTAGTTGGAGGATTATTTATCGGTTTGAATAAATTGTTAGTCAGCAGACCATTGTATCGAAATGTACCAGAAGGTGCGGTTTGTGATATCTCAATGCTTCCTGGTGGTGAAGATCCAAGAATAGTCGTAGTTGGAGAAGTAGTGCCAGAAGCGTAATGAGTTCATAGTCAAAAGGTGAGAGGTGGTTCTGATTGGAAGATTTAGTTAGAACACTCGTAACAGGATTAATTGTTTCCATTGTATTTCTAGCCATAGCATATGCCTTTTGGAAAAGATATGATAGGCCAACTGAAAAGATGATTGAACATCAAGAAGGAAAAGCAAAGATGCGGCATGAGAGAAAAATGTGGCGGGCAGTAGAAGAACAAATGTCACGTGAACAAGCCGCAGCCGAAGAAGAAGCAACCTCTCAAAGAATAATGGCTGAGAAAAAGGCTATGGCGCAAGCACCAGAGCAAGGTGTAGTCAGTAATGCCTGGGCTTCTTTGGGAATGGAAGCAATAGACGCAAATCACTCTAACAACTCTTCAAGGCAAGAAAATATTTCATTTGAAGAAACCAACTCCAACTCTGAACACCAACCTACTTCAACTGGTGAATCTGACTTTCAAGATGAAGATGATTCAGATGTTCTGCATATACAATCTCCAGTTGAGGTTCGTCAAGATGGTGAAGCGATTGCTGAAGAAGTCGATGAAATCTTAATCGAGTCTCCAAATGCACCACCGGATTGGAAGTTGGTCGAAAAATTAAGTGAATTATCACAATCAGATTCAATGGAAGAAATTCCACATCCACAATTACCACAAGCACCAGAATTATCTCCGCTTCCAATTCAAGTCGAAGAGGAGATTCCAACAGAAGAAATTATTTCAGAAAGCCAACAAACCCCTGATGAATTAGAGGTTTGGAATTCAAAACAAGAAGTAGTTGCAGACAGTGAATGGGCTGTATATTGGCGATAGGATGGGTAAGCAAACTGGCCCACGCAAAACCCATCCAGGCACTCAGTGAACCTTATTCACACCTTCATTCGTCTTCAGTTTCCTTAGATTCGCCAATCTTCTGAACTCTTTGCAGACGCCATGACATGTACGTCATCAATGCGAACAGTACGGTTATTATTCCAAAGGCCTTCAGGTACATCGGTGTGTCTGTCAATTGATCGTCGCAGCTGCTTGGATCGATATAACACGGGTCAGTTAAATACCCAATCACTAAAAGCAAGAAAAAGACTGAGAAAGCAATCAATGCAAGTAAGTTCACGATGAAAATTAAAAGCATTCCTTTTCGGTTGTTTAGAGTGAGGGCAATTCCTCCTCCAACAAAATATGTAATTGTCAGAACAACTAGGGGAATTATCTCATTATTGATGCCATTTTTTGGGTGAGTCCCCCCCACTACCATCAGGTAAAATAAAATCAATGAAAGGATGACGGAGAATAGGGCGCCGACCCTAAATCTCAGGTTTACGTTCGCTTCCTGCACAGTATCGGTTGAACACTTTAATTTACAACAATTGCGGTATAATTCATCTGTTAGAAATAATCGAATATGTACCATTCACATGGGTTCATCCGATTACCCATCTAACAAGTATCTCATGAGAGGGTAGCGTTGTGTTCCTATACGACTACGAGTGTACCCCTTGTGTATACTGCTCTTCGGGCCTATCTCTTCAATTATCAACTGATCATCAAATGATTCCTACAAATGTGGCCACTACAAATAGGAAGAATAGGACTACAGGTATTGCTAGCGATATGACTGCGCCAAACCACAGTGGACTCCGCATTTGCATAAATCCGTAAATTCCGATACCAATGGCCACTATTGGCCAAAGCAACAGGGAAAAAATCCCCCAAGCGATGATTTCCAAGGAATCAGGGCCAGCAATCAACGAAACTAACAGGCCCAAGCATGTAGTTAGAAAGGGAACAAGTGAACCAATCCAAAAATCCTGCTGCCGGAATAAATCCTCAAAAACAGAGGGGTTTTCACTATTCCATTCAAATTCTTCATCACAATGTGGGCAATCAAATAATCCAAAATCGTCATCTTCTAATTCAATGCCTTCATCACAATGAGGGCATTCAATTTCGACCATATTCACCTCTACCCATTGCTGAGGAATAAAGTTTGAGTCGGCTTCATTGACTACTATTTGCTCTTATTGCGATTGCAAAATTGGCTAATCCAGAAATCAATAATATCACACTCAACCAAATAGGCATTAGTAATACTAGATCATATGGTAAGTGAAGAATATCCAAAAGTGATTCACCTCTTGTGAATTTTCCACCGGCGCTTGCAGTCAGCAATATTGCACCACAGGCAGCCATTCCAAAACTAGATTGGATAATGGATGATTTTGCTTCATTCCAAATATCAGTTCCAACTTTCCACCTACTGATTAAGACTCCAATTGCAAGTCCTAATCCGGCAAAAGAAAGCCATAATTTGTTAACCAATAATGCACTAACAAATCCACTTTCATCAACGCCTGCTGAATTAATTCCAGATAATATTGCGAATGGTAAACTGAGTAATCCAAACAATAACGCTCCATGTGCAATGCTATCAAACGCTTCATCGAATTTGCTATTTGGCAATATGTTGAATGATGATAATAGTTTGAGGGCAAAGCATAGCCCTGCTAATGCAAATGTTCCTACCACCAATTCTGTAGTGACTACGTGGAATGTTGCTGGCGAAACCATCACAACTCACCTCCTTCTTGGGAAACTGTTGATGTGATTTCGTCAAATGATTTTTCTTCTTTGTTTTGATTAGTTCTATTTCTGGTTTGAAGTAATACTGTCAATCCTGCAAAGAAGATTAGCACGCTTATCGCTTGTAAATACACAGCTGTTTCATCAATACTGAAACCCTGTTCATTGGTAACCAAAGTGAACCAAGGAGAAGTTTGCTGAGGCCCTTCTCCATCCAATACTGCGCGCCATTGCATTGTAGATGGTTGATTGGCAGTAGGTAACTCAACCATGAAACCATTGACTGCATCTCCTGTTACGATTGCCTGATTGGCAACTCCACCATCAATTCTCCATTCGACTACAACTGTATCTGCATCTTCAGTTGACAACTGGAATTTTGTGACCTGCCCTACTTCCCGTGCCACTATTGGAGTGAATTCTTCTGTTAGGCGAGGGAGATTATCGGGGATTGGTAATACTTCGACAGTGTAAGCCTGACTAATTCCGAAATGAGGTGCATTGTTGCCGCCATGTTGGATGGATGCGTAAAATGTGTAATTGCCAATTTCTGGGGCTCTTAGTACCCAATCAATTGTATCGCCATCGGTTAATCCAGATATCTCAATATAATTGTTAACATCTCCTTTAGAGTCTGAAAGAATTTGCCAGCCAATATCTTGTGGAGTATCGCGATAGCCGGTTGTATCGCTTAGTAAGAACAAGCCAATCGGAGCATAAGGTGAACTTGTTAATGATTCTACTTGAAGGGAAAAGGTTGTCGCTTGGCCTGCATAAATGTGGGATTCAGTGGTGAGAATTAGTGATGCTGATGATGTTGCATTTTGATCTGAATCACCATGACATGCACCTCCACATTGCATGTCATAGACTCCATCTCCTACACCACCAGACTCTGCCGCACCGAGATTGGTGGCAAGTAATAAAAGGCAGAGAATTAGTGTAGTTTTTACTCGCATTGTACTCATTCAATCACCTCTGTTAAGATAGCCCGTTCCAGCCGCAATCAAACTTGAAATTAACATTATTAATCCAAGAACCATACCTGCGGTATCGTTTGTGCTTTGTAGTTCTTTGAAGGATGATTC
>JABIGP010000181.1 GCA_018650105.1 Methanobacteriota archaeon | reverse complement strand
TTTGTTCTTGAAGGTCTTCTTCATCAAACCAGTAGCTACACTTTCAAAACCAGGTACATTACCACTAACGACATTAGGAATCGGCCAATCAATACCTTGGAAGAATTTAGGCCCAAAAGGCATCTTCATTGGCATAGCAGGGTTACTCGATGGAGAAACCTTTGCCTTGATAGTCTTCTTTAGAAGCGGCAGCCCATAGAAAGTAAAGAATATCTTCACATCCATATCCATTGCAGCAGCAGTAGATGCTAGGATAAACGGCGGGTATGCCCAATCCAGAGAACCTTGGCTTGCGATAATAGCCATACTCTTTTTCTCAGCCATTTCACTCACCCTTCTGTATGTAAAAGATGAACTTGTCACCCTCTTCACCACTAGAGACCAATGTGTGGCCCACGCGATTTGCCCATGCAGGCATATCATTGCAGGCACCAGGGTCAGTAGCGACAACTCGCAGGATTTGGCCTGCAGCCATAGTATCTATCTTCAGTTTCGTTTTCAAGACCGGCATTGGACAATTCATCCCACTACAGTCTATTTCTCCTTGGTATTCAGTCATAATTTATTCCTCCATTCATCTTTCTTGCATTAATGCTTGAGTTTCACCCAAACAATTGAGCATTTTTCCAACCAAAGGATTAGCGATGAAATAAATCATACAATTCCCTTCTCGGTGTGAATCAACAATGTTTCTGTCCTTCATTTGTCTTAGGTGCTGGCTTGTAATTGGCTGTGATAAACCGGTCCATTGTTGTATATCGCTAACCTTTGCCTCACCCAATAATAAGTATTCAGCAATGCGAATACGGCCTGGATGACCCAATAATTTGATCACACCTGCAACCTCTTGTAAAAATTCAGGATCTAAACCATTGGATTTCGGAACTGGTGCCATTGCCACATCTCTCACCTAACTCTCCCGTTTGGTATTGGAATATATATGTTCTGCTATATACCTATATTTGCATATAGGTGTGTGAGGGCAGGATTTTCTACTGATTGAATAATGCAGAGGGCAGATTCTCACCTACGGATTGAACGGCCATATTGCTTTCAAACGATCAGTTCAATCCTGGTTCTCATCCTGTCTCAGCGTCGCTGAGTATAGTTGATAATGCAGAGGGCAGGATTCGAACCTGCGAACCATTGAGGACTGGGACCTCATCCCAGCGCCGTTGACCAAGCTTGGCAACCCCTGCTTCAAACCAACGGTTTGACCACGCGTATATCAACAACACGCAGTCCGATAATTTAGGGGCAACAATCAGAACATTATTCGATGAAGACCGAGATATCCTCTAATGATTTCCGATGAATATCAGGAACTTCTGCATTATCTGCAGGATAACCAACAGGCATTACCAGCATTGCAACTTCATGCGCAGGGCGCTCAAGAATTTCAGATAGAAAACCCATAGGAGAAGGGGTATGAGTTAACGTTGTAAGTCCAATTCGATGTATTGCTGAGATAAACATACCTGCAGCAATTCCACAAGATTCAGTGGAATAATATGTTGGCCCCCAATCACCATTAGAACGCAAGCGTTTGGTTTGCCTGAATAGAATGACAACCCAAGCGGCATCGGTAAGATGGGACTTAACAGCATCAGTTCCCAAAGGAGCCAATACCTCTCTCCAGGCTTCAGGCATTCTATCTTGGTAGGTTTTTGTTTCTTCAATTTCAGCAGCATCTCTAATTTTTTGCTTTAATTCCTGATTAGATATTGCAACCCATGTCCATGGTTGTAAATGGGCGCCATTAGGTGCAGTACCAGCGGTTAATATTGCCTTTTCAATAATATTTTTAGATACTTCACGCTTTGAAAAATGTCGCGTAGTCCTTCTTTTTGATGCTTCAATATATATTTCAAAACAACGCCTTTCCATTTCTGAAACAGGAACATCTTGCCATTCGAGTGGGATGAAACCTTCTTGGCCCATGCACTTGCATTAGCGGCATTGTTATTGATGCCTTCTTCTCTATATTACAATAGATTCAACCCACCAATGCTATCATGAACGGGAACCCTTTCATGAACGGTAGGGCGAGGGGGCAACATGTCGCAAATCGATACTGCAGTTGATACGTTAAACGGACTCGACACATGGATGCAATGGTCCTTCGGATTCGTCACCACTTTGTTTGTTGTGGGTTTTGTTCGACTGTTGATGCAAAAAGTTCTCTTAGATTTCGTCAAAAAAACACCTTTCCAGTGGGATGACAAACTCTACTCACCTGTTACAAAGCGAATCTACACATTCATTTTGGTTACAGGCGCTTTACTGACTATGACTTGTATACTTGGCGAAGACCATTCATTGGTCGTATCAGCC
>JABIGP010000130.1 GCA_018650105.1 Methanobacteriota archaeon | reverse complement strand
TCATGGTCAAAGCCATCAATACTACGACCAGCGTGGACTTCAACTTGTTCGCCATATAACTAAGCGTGGGATTGCGTAGCACTTGAACCCATCTCAAAGCAAGCGCATTTGTTGACTGGACTTGAAGATAATTGAACACGCCAAAATTGCACAAAAATCTGATTTAGCATTTTTTGGCATCTGTTATTACCTTCGCTAATTTGTCAAAAGAAGCATTTCCAAGGGTAGCATTGAAGGGTGAGCCCAAACGTCTCTAGGATATGCAGGGGAGGGCGGCGAGTATCGTGTTGATTTTTCTTCTCGCTAGTATTGTCTCTCCATTAATAAATTATAACGAAAATAGTGAGATCTTATCGCAACAAAATATTGTAAAGAACTCTCCCTCAAATATTAGCATTGCATTCAGTAATGGCCCTAATACAAATGATGACATCACCGGATTGCATACCCTTACCTTTACACTGAGTGGAACTGGCAATATATCTTCAATCTTGATTGAAATATTAGATTCTGGGACATGGAGTACGGTTACAAACTTGACTGGGACTCCATGGTTGAAACATTTTGACTCCACTGCATACGCAAATGGCAGTTATACTCTAAGGGCTACTGCTTGGGATGATGATGTTGCAAATAATACATCAGCACTAAGTGGACAATTTAATATTGTAAACCACATTCCTGAAATAACTATTTTCAAAGTATTGAATCCTGATTACGGCACCGGTGATTCAGCTACTGATAGAGCGTGGTTCAATATTGAATCAGATGATGCGATCTCATTTAGATGGGGCGCAATCGATGATGATTTGAAACGAGCAACCCTCTCTAATGCACCGGGTCCGGGAACACCACCAGCAGATGGACCAGGTACTCTCGCTTATGGTTGGGACTGGGCAAGTGGTGATATGTCGGAAGGTGTTTCCAATCCACGTCTAACCGTTTTTGATAATTCAGGACTTTCAAACTCCTCTACAATTTTCATCGGCATTGATAGAACCGGCCCAACAATGGGAACAATATCAATTGGTGATGGTTCTGCATGGCAACAGAGTACATCTGTCACACTATCCAATTTGATTTCTGCAAGTAGTGATGGCCAAGGTAGCGGAGTTAGTCATGTTGAATGGTCTGATGACATTGGAGTAACTTGGAATATAGTCAACACCGATTCTACAACATTGACCATTGATGAGGGAGTGCATGATATTGCAATTAGAGCAATCGATAATGTAGGGAATACAGGTCCAAGTAATACTTTCACAATCAAAGTAGATGCTACTGACCCAGATGGTGATGGCTGGATTGTAGATGAATTAACTACCAGTAAAATTGGTGGTGCTAATGTTTCATATGTTGCAACTGATGAACAATCTGGAATTGATACTACTGCATCTTATATTCAATATGGATTTGACTCTAATGGAGTTGGACAGACACCTGACCTTTCAGGTCGTTGGATTACATTAGGCACTAATGGACTTGATGGGATTGTTGGTTTGGAAAATTGGGCAACGAAGTCTCGTCAACATCTAATGCTTCAAGCAGTAGTTGTCGATGTTGCTGGAAATTCAGTAACAACCGCACCTGCATCATATCAGATTCTTCCAGGATTGGATCTATATTGGAATGCGACAGAAACCAACCTTGACCGTTTGGTTGTTCGGCCTGGAGAGAATTTTGGAAATGTAACGATAACCAGTGTATTAGAGAGTAATCAGGACTACGGAGGTAGCGTCATTGTTAGGCTTGAGTCTGCACCTGCTGACCGTACTTCCACCGTTCAATGGACCGTAATGGAATCAAGGACTCTTGCCACAGGAAGCCTTTCTGATTCTACTGAAACAATGATTTGGAATTATACTGTTCCAAACTCTGGCCAATATGATTTACGACTGGTCATTGACTATGCAGATGGAATTGATGAATACGATGAAGGAAATAATTACAATCACATGGTAGTCACAGGTGCTGCAATCACAAGTGCCGGAATTGTTCCCTCATTTGCACCTTCGATAATTGCACTATTATTTGCTGGAATCGTCATTTCACACCTTCAAAGAAGAAGCAACGATTGAAAAGAGGGTGGCGGTAGCCTCGCTTCATGCGCCAATCTCTACCTCGTGTTCCGAAGGACCGTATCGCGGTCCTTATTGGGGCAAAAGGTGCTACTGCGAAGTCATTGCACCAAGCAGCTGGATGTAAAGAGTTCAATATTGACTCTGACACCGGCGATGTAGAGGTTCTTTGGGGAGAACCTGGAACATATGATCCAGTAAAGGCAATGAAATTACCAGATGTTATCAAAGCAATCGCTAGAGGAATGGCCCCTAAAGCGGCAATAAGATTACTACAAGATGACCACTTCTTTGAATTGGTTGACCTGCGTGATTATGTTGGGAAAAGAGCAAATCAACAACGCAGAATCCGTGCTAGAATTATTGGTAGTGAAGGAAAAATCAGAAAATTGATTGAAGGATTAACAAATACAGAAATTACAATTTACAAGTCTACTGTTGTTTTAGTAGGCCATGAAGAAGGATTGGCAGCAGCAAGAACTGGTATTGAAATGATTGCTGGCGGTGCTGAACATGGTACTGTTTTGAATTTCTTAGAAAAGGATAGACGCAGGTCAAAGTTGGCTAGTCGTAGTTTGGACAGTATTGAAATAAAAAGCGAAGAGATAATTGAAACTGGTTTTGAAAACCTCGTTCCTGGACTTGCTGATTTGAGTGAGAGACGTAATAGAAGAATGCGGGCTTCACAAATTGACCCAGAGGATGCTGAAGCGGTTGAGTTTGTTATGGAATTAGCCGATGATGAAAATATCGTCTATTCTGAAGAAGAGTGATTTAGTCTTCTTCGGCTATAATTTCTGACTTCACAACGTGGTCAAGATTCATATTCAATACTTCATACATAGCACTGGCTAAATCTACTTCAAGTCCTTGCTTTTCAGCCCATTCAACCAATCTAGTTACATCTCTTACGAGGAATTCTTGTGCCTTTGGATGAGTTTCTATTACCGCTTGCCCAACATCAATTACAGTAGGACCACCATCGTGCCACAATATATTGAATGGGGAAAAATCACCATGTGCAAGTTTTGCTTTTTGCCAAGTCACTGCTAAAAACTCCAATAATTCATCGTAAACAGGCCCTGGATCATCGACTTTTACTTCTCTTAATTTTGGACTGGGTGATTCTTCATCACCCAAATATTCCATTACTAAGACATTCTTATGCAATCCCAATGGCTTAGGAACATTCAATCCCCAAAGCGAAAGTCTTGTCAAATTACTATGTTCCTTGCGCACCCAAATATCCACTAAATCTCTATGTCGGCGTTTCAATCCACTGAATCTTCTATCCCCTTCGATATATTGGACTAGATTCTTGAATACGGCGTTGGAAGTGTGGAAAATTTTGACCGCTACCACTTTTCCATCTAAATCTGTAGCGTGAAATACATGCGCCTCTTTTCCTCTAGCGATTGGAAAATCAAGTGTATCAATGACGCCTGTCTTCATTAATTTATACAGTGACATTAGAGTTAGCCTGTCAAAAACTTGGTCAAACACACGTCGGTCAACCCAATCGTAAGAGCCTTTACCGACCACTCCCTGTAGTTTAGATTCAATATCTCGGAACATTCTCTTGTGCCGGTCTTCTTTCATCCAACTATATCTGCCAGATTTTGGTTCCAAATCTTGGAGAAACTTTTCGGATTGTTTTTCGTAAAATTCTGTGTCCTCTTTTTCCTCTAGAGTTGGTTTACGAGACCTATTTTTCTTCTTATTGCGGCGATTCTGACGGGTATTTGAGGTCAAATCTTCCCAGTTATCGGAACCCATAGACTCTCACCTTTGAATGCCTAACATAGCAATATGACATCAAAGCGTCGGTATTCAGGCAAACAATGCATCAATATCATCATCATCGTCGTCATCGTCATCATCGTCAATTGGATCATCTACGACTACTTGTTCAACAACTTCTGGCTCTGCTTCATCTTCTGTTGAGTCCTCATCACTTGCAAATAAGTCATCTGTTTTATCGTCATCATCTTCAAACATATCATCTACATCGTCATCAGAAGATTCTTCTGCAGCAACATCGTCAACTTCATCCATGTCATTTACATTACCAAATAGGTCATCGAATTCATCATCATCATCTTGCCGAGTATTCATTCCAAACATATCTACTGCTTCAGGAAGCACTCCTTTTCGCGACAGATACATCGATTGAGTCTTGCTGTATCTATGCTTTACATCCGCCTTAGCATCTTGGAAATCCCAAGGCCAAACGATAATCAAATCTCCTTCACGTACCCATTGTCTGCGACGCATTTTTCCTGGAATACGAGCCAATCTGGTTTCTCCATCAGCACATAGTACTGATACACGACGACCACCGAGTATTTGTTCTGCTAAGGCAAACATTTCGTTGACCTTTTTATTTGGCATCTTGACGCGGATTTTACCGCCTGTTCCTCCCTCAGGAGATTCAAGACGGGCTAATTCTTCCACGTCTACTTTCTCTTCACGACGACGCCCCATATGCTTGCACCTAACTGCTCCTACAGCCAACCCTTCTTGAAGGGTTCACATACTCAAGTAGTGATTATAACGCAATTATTGACTTGCCCAGCCATAATTTAGGCTGTTTGCTGCCATTTCACACAAATTGATCAAAGCATCTGCATTAATTCCGAAGAATACTGATGCAACTACACAAGCAAAGATTGCTGTTCGCACTTGCCAGCCATTTGGAAGCGGGCCTTGTCGAGTTCCTTCCGGCTCGTGGAAATACATTGTAACAACTACACGAAGATAATAAAACATTGAGATTGCTGAATTTAGAACCATTATCAGTGCTAACCACCAAACCCAGTGTGCATCTCCAATACTGAAAATACCACCATCTGATATTGCACTTCCCATATCACCTATTGCAACCTTAACAATTCCCATTATCACCAATAACTTGGACATGAATCCAGACATTGGTGGAACACCGGCAAGGCTAATCATAAAGATAAACATGGATACTGCAAGAAGTGGTTCTCTCTTTGCAAACCCTCTCAAATCGGACATCTTTGAAACATCTCCTTCACTTTCTAGAACTGAAAGCACAAGGAATGCTCCTAATTTGAAACATACTAATACCACTAGATGGAATAGGATTGCAGTCATTATCATTACCGCTGCCTCTCCACCATGTCCTGCGAGTGTTGGGTCCCAGTTCCATGCACCAATTGCCGTTAATCCAGCAAGCATGTATCCTGCATGAGCAACTGATGAATAAGCTAACATTCTCTTTGGATTGTCTGAACCGAGTGCTGCGATATTACCCCAAGTCATTGTGACTACAGAAAGAATACCTAGTGCTACTAACCAAATTGCTGAACCATCACTTGATTCTGGGCTTGCAACAATTAACAACATACGAATCAAACCAATAATTCCCATCGCTTTGCTTGCAGTTGCTAATATTCCTGCTACTGGTGAATTCGCTCCAGCGTATGCATCTGGTGCTGCGAAGTGGAATGGTGCAGCACTTACTTTGAAACCGAATCCAACCAATACAAACCCAAGTGCAATCAACGGTAATGCTGGAGAGCCTTGTGGACTCATCGCTGCAGCAAAGGCAACTGATAATTCTCCGAGTTGGAGTGAACCTGCCCAAAGGTAGAGCATTGAGAGTCCGTATAGCCCAATTCCTGATGCAACTGAACCAACGATGAAATATTTCATTCCACCCTCAGTTCCTTCCTTTGATTCCTTATGGAATGCAACTAACACATATGATGAGAAACTTGCCAATTCCAAACCGAGGAATAACACGAACATGTCTTGCGCTAATGCAACTATTGCCATACCCATTCCGCTTGTCAATAGCAAGATGTAGAAATCTGCTTGTCGACGGTTGTTGTAAAGTGCATTTGTGCTTCTATCTGAAGCATCAAATGATTGCAAACGATTCATGCTAGCGATTGCTGCAAGAGCAAGAGCGCCAAAGAAGATCATTTCAAACAAACGTGAGAAACCATTGATGAGCAATAATTCCTTTGAGCCTGAAACGACCATGTAGCGTTGAAGACCACCATC
>JABIGP010000135.1 GCA_018650105.1 Methanobacteriota archaeon | reverse complement strand
TTGCACTTGTTCTATTATCCATTAGAGCCCAATCAAATGAACCTGATTGGTTTACTTTGGCGATGAATGCTCTATTCCCGCCTCCCACGCCAGGGTCATCTAGTGAAATATTGCCAAAATTGATTTCACTGTAACTATACGCTTGTGTTCTAATTATTCCTGTAATGTACGCATCACCAAATTGATCTATTTCAATCGCATTGACTGCACTATAACCATTGGCATTCCAAGTTGAAGATGCATTAACGGCCCACATCCATTTTCCAAAAGCATCGATTTTGGCGACAAATAGGGCTTCGTGATAATAGCAATGATTGTTGTTTGGAGATGAACCGCAAGTTGAATTTAAAGTAATATTTCCTAACTCCATACTTCCCCTGTATGTACCAGCAACAAATGCACCTCCACTTGGAATCGCAATAAATGTTGAGATGAAAATACTACAATCTATATCCGAATAGTAATAACATGTATTGAAGCCAGAATTAGCAACTCCAGTATAACCGTAATCAGTTGCCATTGTTTCTTCAGAAAAAGAGAATGCTACATTATCTCTACAACCATCAGAATCTCTATCTGTATTGTTGTTGGAAACCCAATTAGTCATTCCGAAATTACAGCTATCGTTTGAATCATTTATTCCATCTCCGTCATCATCTAAATCTTCTAATACGTCATGACAACCATCTTTATCAAAATCAAAATCATATCCAATATCAGATAATCCATTAGGGCAATTATCAAATGGTGCAAAGATTCCATCGTGGTCATAATCAATAGTAAGCGTTCTTAAACTTGAAGATGTAGCTAACCATGGAATAGTTCCATCTAGAATCAAAGAAGAATCTTTATTTCTACCATTTGTAGAGGAAATGAAATCTTGTACTCCTAAATCACCACCGCCAATAGACTCTATTCTATCGGCATGTAACCATGTATGATTTTGGCTCAATAATCCCAAATACGGGGCATAATTTACTCCACTATCTGTGTAATATGTCCTACCAGGGAGATTGCCAAATTTGTATTCATCACCCGAAGCATCGGCACTGAGTTCACCAATTACGCCAATATCACCATTTTGATTTATTGAAACCGAAGAAAGACTATACGACCAATTCCAACCATATTCTGTCCTGTTGCCAGGCCATTCAACCCAATCCCATTGGTGGCTTGTTGAATTGATTCTACCTAAAAAACCTGTAGTAAGCCCTGTATTCTGTGGATGAGAGAAGGAACCAAGTGTTGCAGGATTGCCTGATTTCCCAACAACGTACAAATTACCAAAAGCGTCATGATCAATATCATTGATTTGTGTATTTGTGCCAGTAGTTTCGTACCATAAAGCGGTTAGGTTTTGTGAAAAACTAACTACGAATGCATGTTTTGGAATTGAAAGAGAACCTATAGTACCTGAAACCGAACTTGCTGCATTGGAGGCAACTATTGTTGAATTAGGGCCCAAATCGATATTAAAAATCATACCATGAGTGTAACTTGTGTGATTTACCAACGAACCATTTGAAGTGTCGAGGCTTATTATGAAATTACAATAACTTGTGCAAATACTTGTTGTCCCCATTTTTGGATAACCTTTTCCAGAAATATACAGTAAGTTATTTTGCGAATCTACTTCTAAATCAGATGCATACACAGTACCAGTAGAACTTGTTGCGGATACTTTAGTTACCCAATTCCACTGGCCAGTTGGACTAATAGAAGTAATAAACAAATCTGTATTCCCTGCACGTGTCAAGACTGTGGTTCCAAATAGTGAGTTACCAGTTAGCGCACCCGAAACAATTAGATTACCACTAGAATCTTCAGCAACATCAAATGCCTTTGAGTAAGAGGCAACTTTCACCCAAACGAATGAAAGATTTGAATCATATTTTGCAATGAACATGTAGGTACTTGCTGAGGTAAGTGTTACATTGATAGTTCCAAAGGAATGGATATTATTTCCACCTTGGAGGTTATCTAACATTCCTATGAGGACACCCTCATTATTTGACAGGCGTAAGTGATCTAAGATTTTCCCAGATTGAAGTGTTATGACTTCTTGTTCGAAAACGCTATGGTTATATGAGTCCATAGTTGCATTGTTTACTACTATTGGTTCGGCTAAAATTTTTGGACTATTGTCAATCGCAGTAAATGGCATTAGCAATAACAGAACTACTAACAAAACACAATTGAACTTCGCTGCCATGTTACGGGGATGCTTGTAGAAAACATAATGCTTCGTATGAAACAATACCACGTTAATTGTTCAAATTTGATTACTGACTTCAATAGTTCCTGCCGCCAAACCAGCAAGATCGTCTTTATCATCTTGGTCAAATTCATTAGGTAAATCACCTGATATGAAATTGGCAACGGTCACAGATTCAATAGCCCAATACATTACTGAATCTTCATTGTTGGAATGTCCAGGTTTATCTGAAGCTTCATGATCAACTGGTGAAGTATATACTAAATTTACTAAACCTAGCAAGTGTCCTGCTTCATGTACAATTACACTGTTTTCAACTTCCTCAGCACTAGGCCTATTTAGGAATCCGGCAGCATCATCAACCGATTCACCAAATATTGCAATTGTTGAAGCATCAACTGCAACTCCTAGCACATTATCATCATCGTTGGATTCAGCAGGGAATATCAATTGCCATCGCAATGTCTTACCACTTGTCGGGTCTGCTTGTTTATTTGCCCAACCTTGTTCTCTAACATCATCTGCACTCCATGTACCTACATCAGCAAAATCAGTTTCAGTGAATTCGAAGGAAATACCTTTTGAGAAACTACAAACTTCACTTATTCTTTGCTTCAATAAGTCAGTACTGGAGGTTTCAGGCTTGTAACCTGCTTCATAGTCAATTTCAAGAACCATTTTGTCGTGTGAATCTGTTAAACATGCCATTGTTAAACCACCAGGAATACCCTTTAACTGAGGAATAACATCATCTAAAATCTCATCCCCAATACATCCTGAAAGAACTGGAGTGAACAGCAAAATGCTCAGCAACACGATGAGGGGTCTGCTGTGCATAACTAATCGCCTACTTCCTTACATTTCAAAGTCATGCATTTTAGTTTACCAATCTTCAGGGAGTTCAATCGGTGAAAATAGTTGTCCCGGACCATTGGCCTTTGATAATTGAGTTCGTGCAATATGTTCCCATGGACGTAGTGCTAGTAATGCGTCAGCAAGAGTTGAATCAGTCTCAATCAAAGTGACTCTAATCAAAGTATCAAGGATATCCATTCTTTGTTCATCAACAATTGACATCACCTTTTCAAGTTCAAATGATGATTTGGAGCCCCCATCTGTTGTGCCATCATCAATTACTTCCCAAGTCTGTGTAATATTGGTTGGAAATGATTCACCACTCAGTTCAATGTGCTCATTTAATGATTTCATCAATGATGATATCTGTTTTGAAATCACCATGCTCACTTCCACCAATGGCATGCTTAATTGCTGAATTAAGTGTACCATTCGTTCTTGAAGAGTTACCATTCCCTGAAGGGCATGTTCTATTTCTTCTTCAGCCATATCAATACATCCGGTA
>JABIGP010000138.1 GCA_018650105.1 Methanobacteriota archaeon | reverse complement strand
GATGAATGGATTCATGAAAGCCGACTTCAATTGATTAAAACTTCAGTCGATTGGGGAATGCACATGGGTCATGTTGGCGACAAAAAACCAGGTCCATTACAAGCGTTCAACGTAAGTCTACCAATTTGGTTTGATGGATTGACAAAAAATGAATTAATGCAGACACTAAGGAGATTGTGGCTGGCTAAACTAGGACTTATTCATGAAATAAAATATGCATATGGCCCAGGCAAAGGAAAATCAGGGCCTGTAGATGATTGGGCAGAGCGTCAAAAATCACAACCAAATCAGGAAAGAAATCAGCCAAGTAATGAAACACAGGAGATTGAATTTAACGATGAAATGTCATTCGGCTCTGGCTTCGATCCTTCTGAATGGGCATAGGCTCCAAAAAAGGGTATCATTTTCCCTAATAAACAAGGCACTAAGAGCCTATTAAATGATGCACCGGCCTCCCCTCTCACACCTTCTTTTTTTGACCCGAATGAGGCGCGGTTAAGTATGAAGAGTCAATAGAATAGATGTAGTAAGCCCGAGGTATGCCAAATGCGTCAAAAAATAAAATCAATTAGCCTAGCATCAATAATGGTAATGTCAGTAATGTCGACATTGCTAATAGCAAGTGTCACTGTATCCGCAGGAACAGTGGTAATAACCGAAGCCGTCCAAATCGTTGACGGTGGAACATCGACAGATTCTCAAGTAGGAGTTGCATCGGATAGTGAAGGAAATGTCCACGTTATCTGGGTAAGAAATAACCTGCATCTGTATTATTCAATGCTATCTCCAAGAGGAGAGACGCTAATCGATGCTACTCAAATTTCAAGTGCAGGTTTGCACAAGATTTGGCACCCTGACATGGTCATTGATACTAATGATAAGGTGCACATCGTGTGGGCTGATAGGGCTGGCCAACACAAAATCATGTACACAGCACTTTCACCATGGAATGCTCCAATGGATGGACAGGCAAGCGATGACGGAACACTTACTGCAATTGACGATACTACAATTTCCATGCGTTCTCAAAATCGTGATTGGCCTTCAATCGCACTTGACAGCCAAAACAATGTTCACATTGCTTGGGAAGATAATTATGATGAACTTGGAAGATTTTACAATCAACCACAGATTTACTATTCAATGATCCAACCAGACATGAGCTCAGGTAGCGTAATAACTCTATTCGACGATACACTACTTACCCCAATTATCGGCCACAAAGGACACCCAGATATTGTAGTCGATGCAAACGACTTCGTACAAATTGCATGGGACGATACTCGTGGTGGTAAAGTGGAATTAGCATTTATCGTCGATACATCCGGTTCCATGTATTCAGAATGGGCTGATGTTTGTACTGTTATCTATGGTGGTTCATTCGCAAGCGGTGGTAGTTTCCAAGGATTGAAGCCAATGCTAGAGACTGCTAACATGACTGTATACGAGACAATTTACGGTCTTGGAAACACCTTGCCAGGTGCTGCAAGCTCTGGTAACTGTGCAGCACACAATCAAGCATCAAGCGGTATTAGAAGCACTCCACTAGGACTTAGTCCAGGTGACGACTCTGGCGGACTGCGCAAGTTACCAGGTACTATTTACAATGGAAATACCTACTCTGGTTATTCAGGAGAAGACTGGGGTCCAGGAAGTAACTGGGCATGTCTTTCATGGAAGGACTCCGTAGGAGCAGTACCAGGAAACCCACCAACATCCGACGACCACCGTTGGAATCCAAATGCAACAAAGATTGTAATTCCAGTTTCTGATGAGGGTCCAAAGGATGGAGACCCATCACAACAAGCAGATGACATCAGTTCTATTCAAGAAGCACACGACAATTGTATTAACGCTGGAGTAATTCCTGTAGGCCTATATGGACAATCATATGGTGGAGCAAACAATGTCCAATCTCACTTTAGAGATTTGGTTCAATGTCCAAATGGAGTAGTTTCAACCCAAACAAGAAACTGTCCAGGTAACACCTTGGCAAGCACCGATGCAGGTGGCCAAGCATATGAATTCCCTTCAGGTAGTGGTGGAAACAATGCAATGAGCCTTCTTGTTGAAGCAATGGTTTACATCTCAACAAATAACTCTAGAGAAATTTACATGACAGTTCTAGACCCATATGCAAAGATGAACAATGATCCACAATGGGTTCCAGGCGCAACAGGACACAAGGTCCAAGGCGGCGGATATGTAGAAGATGTGGGTGCAGCAGCAGATGGACACTTAGTCGTTGTAAACGACACACGTGTTACTATTGATGACGCATATTCATTCCACCCTTCAATTGGTGTTGACCGACAAGGAAACACACACATCGCTTGGATGGATGGACGAGACTATGGTTTTGAAAAGGATGTTAACTACGAAGTATACTACACCAAGTTGCGCCTACAAGGTGCAGGTGCTTGGGATGGTGCTGAAGAAGGACTATCCACATACGCAATCAAGAAGATTGACGACACTCCTATCTCCAATGTAGAGGGTAAGACAGGAATCTCAGGTAATGCACCATATGGTGGTAACTCTGTATTCCCTGCACTACTAACCGATGATCAAAACAATATTCACATCGCTTGGAGCGATTGGGGTAATGCATCAGCACAGGAAGAAGTAGTCTATACTCGATTGAATTCAACTGACTTAACAGGTGACGGATTAGTTGCGCTTGATGAATGGGAAGTTATTCCAGTGACCAAGTGGAGCTCAAACAAATTAGGTCCAAACTCAGGGCGACAACCAAGTCTTGGTATGCCTCCAGCATTTTCTAACGATTTAGGAAGTGGAGCACATATTGCTTGGTCCGATACTAACAAGTGTGGCGATGACGGTAATCAAAACAGATTCACAGTTTGTTACTCACACGTATTAACAGGGCAAGTCGATGTTGAATTTGATGAAGGAGAAACATTCTATCACGTGATTGAACCAAGTCAACAAACTCTGTACAACCTTACGATGAACAATTCAACACCAGGTCCGAAAGACTTGGTAGCAGATACATATGGATTGAATATTACAGGTGTGCCACAAAATTGGACTGCATCATTGCACTTCACTTCAAACCACACAGCAATATTCCCTGATACTCCAATCTTCCTAGAAGGTGGAGAAGATATCCGTTTCTACATGCGTGTTCGCGCACCATCAGTATACCAAGCCAATGAAGATGAATTGGCCGAGATTACAGTTATCGCAAAATCCTACAAGGACCCTGCAATCCAAAATGAATTAGTTACACTAACTCTAATGGATGTAGTCCACGGAATCAATCTAGATACTTCTCACAGTATGGCTGATATCGAACAAGGACAAACGGCGATTTTCTCAATTACAATTACCAATACTGGAAACGTCCATGATGCCTTTGTATTCTGGGACCCAGCAAGTCTTGAAGGTCAACAAGAATGGCAACTTCCATTCGGTTGGCAAGTTAGCTTCCCGACACGTGTTGAACTTGAGCCTGGTCAATCAGTGACCAAGAACTTAGAGGTCAGCGTACCGACATCTGAAGACCCCGGCGCCTTCGTTATCTTTGTCAAGGGCTGGAGCGAAGGAGAACCGATCAAGTCTATTGAGAAAGGAACTTACGATGTTCTTGAACTAGGAGTGTTTGTTTCAATCCGTTCAACAGGAAATATTGTCTTTGAAATATCTGACAGAGAAGAGATGATTCTACCAGGTGAGTGTGCAACTTACCCTATTGATGTTACAAAGAACTTTGATTCTGGAAACATTGTATTCGTTACACCGGGTGCACCAGAAGTAAAGCCTGATGGAATCGATATGGATACATGGCGCATTGACCACTGGGTCGTCAACATGGACTTCTCAGATGCACCAGGCGGCAATGAGATTCCAATGAATGAACCGAGAACTTGGACAATTCCAGCCAATGCAGAATTCATCACCCACGAAGTTAGAGCAGATGTTTGCGCTCCAACTAACGCCACAGCTGGATTGGGACCTGCGTTAACAGTCAAAGCATATCTTGAAGGATATCCAAGGATTTCCGACTCTAAGATTCTTTCAACCAGAGTAAAGCATGTCTATGATTTGGATGCGGGAGTCGATCCTGATGTCGGAACTAATCTAGTCGTAAACCCTGGCGAAAAACTAATCCTTCCAATTACGGTTGTCAATGAAGGAAACGGCCCAGATAGATTCGATTTCCGCCTGGCTCGTGTAACAGATGCATACGGAGTAGATGTACTGTGGGATATCACTGTCCCTCGTCAACACCTACAAGAGTTGAGTAGAGGAACCTACCAGAATTTCGATGTATTGATGAATGTTCCAAACCAAGTACAAGCAGGAACATACACAGTTGTACTACAAGCATTCTCTGAAGAAGCATACCCAGATTCTGCAGGACGCGAAACAAGACTTCGTGACCAATTGGTATTCAATGTTGAAGTCAGCGAATTCCATGATATGCAAATCTCAATGGATGAAACCGTTGAGAATGCGGTAAAGACCTCTGCACCAGGAAGAGTCGTTAGATACGTTGTAAACATCACCAATAATGGAAACGTACCTGATGTTCCATCTTTGAATAACCACACAGCAACTCGTGATGGAGATGCCCTACTTTGGGCAGAACTTCCAGGAATGGGTGCTCTCGACGAATGGTCTGTTGAATGGAAGATGCTCAAGCAAATCGGAGTAGATGTTGCTACTGAAGAAGAATGTCTACATGAAGTTTCAACCGCTTCATCCTTCCCTGAGGACCAATGTGTATTCTTGACCGACATTAACGAATTCAGATTACCTGAGATGGCACCGTATACAACCCATACCGTAGTCGCTATCATCAAGATTGCCACAAATGCCAAACTAGACACTCGTCATATTGGTCTGAAGGTATATTCACGCTTTGGTGACATGAGTGAAGATGGCGACTTTGATGACTCGCCTGCATGGGAAGGAGATGACTTCGATAGTAACGAATTGATAATTACTCTAAGATTACGCGCTCCAAACTTAGTCATAAAATCAGTAGAAGTATCTGATGAAAGTGGCGATGTAGATTCAACGATCCCAATTCAAATCACCCTGCAAAACACAGGAAATGTCCATGCGACCGATATTGAAATTGTACTTTGTGAATATGATGAATCAACCAATGCTATCAAGAGAGAGATTTCCAAGCAAACCAAGAAAGGTAATGGTTGTGAAGAAGAGAATATCGTAATGCGCCAAGTCGTTGGTGCTCTATTAGCCCCTGATGATTCAGAAGAAGCTAAGGAAATTACTCTGTTCTTACTTTACCCAGTTACAGCAGGTTCTCATGGAGTATATGTTGTAGTTGACCCAATGAATGAAATCGTTGAGAGTAATGAAGACGACAACGTTGAGAGAGTTGGAAAGGAACTTTCATCCTCCAACCCATTCATGGATGTTGCCGGTGATGTTGTCAGTAAGACAGCACTTCCGTTCATGGTAATATTGCTAACCTTCGCTCTACTCGGAGTTGTTTACCTCGTTGGTAAGGGACGCAGAGATGAAGTCAACAAGAGAATTGCAGAACAATCTTCATTGATTTCTGTTCTTGGTGACGAAATAGACAGTTGAATAATGCAATGATGAATGTGTTTCATAGCATGGGCTGCGGCCCATGTTATGTTCAGTTCAATCCTATCTCTTTGATTTGACAGGTAGCCACCATCGCAAATTACTATTGTTGGTAGTTGCGATGATATGGCCAGCCCTTTCGGAAATCTGCCTTTCAATCTTGAGTTGAACTTCTTCAAGCAAGACATTCATTTGCGCTTGTCCGAGTTGTAACTCTTTGGACAAACTAGCGAGATCCAATCTTTGCTGTGGCGCTTCGATGATACTATGAATCATTGCTCTCTGTTCATATTTGTCAAAGTCACTATCAACAGCGGCTGAGATACGATTGCGAATATGCTGATGTAATGCGATAACAGCATCTCTTTGC
Source organism: Methanobacteriota archaeon (assembly GCA_018650105.1). Classification (GTDB taxonomy): domain Archaea; phylum Thermoplasmatota; class Poseidoniia; order Poseidoniales; family Poseidoniaceae; genus MGIIa-L1. The sequence continues at coordinate 336 of JABIGP010000138.1, read as the reverse complement.
TGGTCTAATTGCTCAAGGGTTTCATTGAGGTGAGAAAGATGACTTACACCTTCACTAACAGCAATCTTCTTCCTACCACTAACCAATTCAACCACCGCCATACTCGATGCAGGTAATCTTCCGGACAATCGCATTGGCCCTCCAGCTGGAAGTTTTCGATGCTCACAATTGAATAAATCAGGACCCAAGTCAATTCGTAATGACAGAGCCTTGCGTACACTGAAGATTGTCTTTGGAGGCCCACCCTTTTCACTAGGAACTTTTTCTCGCTTTACAAAATCACCTTTCTCTAATTCCTTCAAGTGTTTCATAATGGCTTGTTGACTAACTCCAATG
>JABIGP010000179.1 GCA_018650105.1 Methanobacteriota archaeon | reverse complement strand
TTCTCTTCTTGGGCGTTTTAGCAACTGAACTTCATCTGGCATACAGTAGAATGCTTCAGGGTCTGGAACCAATGCCATTACTTTGGAGATGCGGCCTGATTTTTCTAAATTCATCAATGCAACAGTCAAATCCTCATATGAGCGTGTGACATAGAAGCGTAATGTATTCGCCTTTACTGGCCCCATTCTACCAATAACATCAACCAAGGCATCCTCGAAATCCATTGCTTCATACACATCATGCACGCGGTGGAATAGAGATAATCTTCTACGTCTTCCAATAACATCTTCAAACTGCTTTACTAACATCATTTGGCGCTCAAGATTGGAGATTGCATTTTTCAAATCTCTATGCAATGATTTGAATTCGTCACCCTTTGGATAATTTTCTAATAGTTCAATTCTGGTGAGATTTTCATCAGCACTAATTTTGGTAAGAATCTCTTCTTCCATTGGCCCAATCCATGGCTCGGGTTTCAAACCGAGAAGCATTGGAATTGTTTTCTTTGTAGTGTATCCAATACGGTTGTGAAGTAATCTTCCCATAATCACATCAGAATCAAGTTGAACATCTTTCCAATCTTTGAAATTGAAATCCTTTACTCGATACAATAATTCTTGCTGCTTTTGGAATATTACGTGTGAATTAAATGCATCAAAACAATTTTCATATTGTTTGAATGATTTTTCTAATACCATGTTTTGGACCCAACGATATTCAACAACATCTTCCGAACCACCGGTCAATCTGTGTTCATCAACCTTGAGAATGTATTCTGCATCATCTGTTTGGCGATAGAATCCAACAGAGATAACATTGCGTGACTCTAGTTCATGGATAATCCGCTCTACCATATCTCTTGGGAAAGGTAAGCGAGCATCCATTTCATCTCCAGTTTGTGGCCCTTCTGAACCAAGCATTTCTATGATTTTGACCCTTAATGCTTCATGCGGGTCACTCAATTGCCTTTCTTCCCATTCAACCGGCGTGCGTCCATCAAACTTGGTTGCAACTTTGTAAGTGATGCCGCGTGTGTGTAACTCTCGTAAATCATCGGCTTCCTTTCCACCATTGGTGGACAAGCAACCGAGAGTACCATGAATCTCAGCCATATATGGGCTGAACCACTTTCCATCAATCTCACAACCGGTACCATCTATTTTTGTTATTTCACCGGACTGTGCTAATTCTCCGACCCAATCACGGATAACATCAGGATCAATGTTCTGTAGTTTTTCTTTATACAATGGGTTCTTGAATTCCCTGTCTAGACCCCCCCCATGACTCATCAAATTGAACAATTCAGTAGAATTAGTTGGAATTGGTGCCTTGTCAAGGTAGTATTTATTCAACTGTTCACTAGAAAGTTCAGTTGCAAGGGACCTAGTTCCTAGCAAGCGGCGTAGGATTTCTGGGTCAATATCCTTAACCAAGAAAGCGCGAGTTTTCATTGCCATCAAGTCTTCAAATGCTGACATGAATAAGGACATACCCAATCGTGAAGGAACAGTGACCTTATTGTGGACAATACGAGCATCACCAGTTACACAAAGTTGCAAAAATTGATTTAGACTTGTGATGTCAATATCACCAAACATAATTTCATTCTTTGCTTCTCGCATCAATAGGCTGTCATCCATTGTTCTATGCTTCTTTAGCAACGCTTCCGCCTTCTGTTGGAATTGTTGAGGACTTACTTCTTCAGCACCGATTCTACGAGGAATTATCATTGAACGTCCGGCGACTTCTCTAAATCTCTTAGTAAATATTTGAGTATTAACGACATATCTTTCAATAACTTCTACGTGATTATTAGAGCGGAAAGCTTCGTACATTGAACCAGGGTCAACCTCTCTTGATGTTTTTAGAAGTAATCCATTTTCGTCATATGATAATTCTAGAACTGCGATACCATGAGATTCTGCTAATCCGGCCATAAAGTATCCCAGAGCAGTATTGAAACCACGCCCCCTACAAGTGGTAATCATATAGGTCGGTTGACCACCTGAAATTACTTGTTCGACAAGTATTTTATTTGGGTCAGGTACTTGGAATGAATCTATAGAATGCTCTTCTAAGTGACGGGCTATTGCATTTGCAACATCCGAACTTAGCCCATATGCATCTTGAAGTAATACTCTTGGGTCCTGTTCTCGGCGTAGTGCTACTGAACAGTGACCAATTAAATCGAGTAGGGAATTTGATAATTCTCTTGAGCGAGATCTTGCTTCACCCGACCAAGAAGGAACAGTCGGGCGATATCCTGTTACAGATTGAACATTCACTCTAGTGCCTTGAATATTTGTCACTCTGTATGTTGAACCACCGAGTAATATTACATCTCCACCCCTTAAATTGGAAACGAATGAGCCCGATAACTGGCCCAATATTGAACCTTCAGCATTGAACACTAGGAATGAATTATCCATTGCAATTGTTCCAATATTAGTATAATATATCATTCGAGAATATCCTCTCTTTCCATATACGTTATCTTCCCAATCAACCCATACCCTTCGCTCTTCTTCCAGCATGTCAAGAACATCAATGAAATCATCATAAGGGAAGTTTCGGTAAGACCAAGCATTTGTAATAATTTCAAATGCTTCATCGATATCAATCTCATTGATGATTACTAATCCAATCATAAATTGAGCAACAACGTCTAAACTATTTTGCGGGAAATCAAGTAGGTCCATATCCCCTGTTTGTATTGCTGCTTGTAGAGCAGCTAATTCAAGTAAATCATCTACGCTTGAAGGTAGGAATCTTGCTCTTGGAATACCACCTACATGGTGTCCGGCACGTCCAATTCTCTGTAGTGCAGTTGAGATGTCACCAGGACTTCCAATTTGCAATACCAAATCCACAGAACCAATATCTATTCCCATTTCAAGAGATGAGGAAGTAACAACGGCACGAAGATGGCCATGTTTCAGTTTCTTTTCCACGTCCAATCTAATTTTCTTATCCATTGAACCGTGATGTCCTGCAACTAATTCACCTAAATGAGGGCGTAATTTTAGAACAATATTTTCAGTCATTTTTCTTGTATTGGCAAAAACTAGTGTAGTTGTGTGGGCCGAAATCAAATCTGCGATGGCTTCAATATTCTTGTCAAGTATTTTCATTACGGAAAGGTCGCTAAACTTTGGATCTGTGATTAGGATGTCCAAATCTAATTCTCTAGCCCCCGAAATCTTTGCAATATTGACTTTTGTTCCAGGTCCATCTTCGTCACCACCGCTAGAGACAAGATATTCAGCAACAGTCTCAAGTGGCTCCATTGTTGCAGAAATACCAATTCTTTGCACAGGAATTGTCAGCAATGTATCAAGATATGACAAAGTTAAGGCGAGATGAACTCCTCTTTTTGATGGAACTAGTGAATGCAATTCATCAATTATCATAAATTCAACAGCATTTACTATTGGTTGGAATCTTGGAGATGTAATTGCTATTGCCAAGGATTCAGGAGTGGTAATCAGTATGTGGGGTGGATTTCTCAGCATTTTTTGGCGCTCATTTTGAGGGGTGTCACCAGTTCTCAATCCAACCTTAATTTCTTGGGCCCTATCTGGTAGATAATTATCAGAGATTTCTTTTAGTGGGCCAATTAAATTTCTTTGGATGTCATTTGCAAGCGCCTTGATTGGAGAAATATATACGCAGTGAACTTTTTTCTCTAATTTCCCATCGAGTGCAGATCTTACTAAGTTATCAATTACTGTCAGGAAAGCAGTCAAGGTTTTTCCAGAACCAGTTGGCGAGCACAGTAAGAGATGTTCCTTATCCATAATAGCAGGAATCGCTAGTTTCTGAGGTCTGGTAAAGTCATCAAATTTGTCCCTAAACCAGTTACGAACAGGCGGACATAATTTCTCCATCAATTCCTCTGTCTCTAGAGGATTCTCAAGATAGTGTATGTCAGCCATTTTTTTTCGCCTACCCGATGAGGCCAATTCGGGTGAGCGGAGTGTATCAATGCTTCGCTTTATGTTAATTACAAATCGGGATACAAATAGGTCAATTTGAAAAAATAAATAGTCAATATATTTCCAACAAAAGTGAGAAATTGACTGATTAATGAACCTTATTCTGATTATGCAACTCCCAGTCCACCTTTTTTCCAACGATTTACTGGCTCCGTTTGTTGTGGTTCAGTAGGATTAATCAAAATAGACTGTATTGCATTTTGTGGAATTATTATTTCGTACAGCGCATCGGTTGGACATGAACCAATACAGGATAAACAGCCAACGCAATTATTTTCAACGACTATCACAGGTCTCTTAGCATGCTTTCTTTGTTTAGGGTTTTCAGCTAGTGGCAATAATGCTTCAAAAGGACAATGAGAAATACACAAATCGCAACCCGTGCAACTTTCCTCAGTGATCGCTACCATTGACTGGCCCATGATTGCAACCACTATTGTCTATTTCAAAAACAATACCCATAATGGCAACAAATAATTATGTCCTAAACCACATATTTCTTTGCTAATGTTAGGTGAGGTTCAAAGGCTGAATACATTAGCGCTTAATTGGTGAAAACCATGTCCGATGCTGAGGAAGGTCGTCTAGAACGCCTAACTGGGATGCTGAAGCGTCGTGGAATCATATTGCCTGCGTTTGAAATACACGGTGGTGCAAAGGGATTGTATGATTTCGGTCCTGTAGGTGGTCGACTGAGAAATAAAGTTAATCAGGCGTGGCTAAATCATTGGATTTCATTAGGAAATATTGTAGAAATTTCTTGCCCGACCGTCACTCCATATGCTGTATTAGAAGCAAGTGGTCACGTTGGAGAGTTTTCTGATTTCTTAACCGATTGTAATTCATGTGAAGAAGCGAGCAGAGCAGATACAATGCTTGAATCACATCATCCAAATCCTGATTCATTGTCCAAATCGGATTTACAACAATTGCTCAACAGCATTAATCCGCAATGCCCTGCATGTGGTGCTAGTGATTGGAGTCCAATAGTTGCTCAAAATTTAATGTTCAACACTACAATTGGAGCCGGAAATTCAGGAAGACCTGGTTTTCTTCGTCCCGAGACTGCTCAAGGAATGTTCACATCATTTCCTGCACTATACAGACATAATCGTGAGAGATTACCATTCGGTGCAGTTCAGGTTGGAAAAGGATACCGTAATGAAATAAGTCCGCGCCAAGGAATGATTAGACTTCGTGAATTCAATATGGCGGAATTAGAATATTTTATCGATCCAGAAATTGAACCTGAACATGATTTTTCCGATTGGTCATCGATTGAGATGAATTTAATTTCGGAAAGTGATGGTCAAGTAACAATGACGATTAACGATGCAATCGGAAAAAATGTAGTACGACACGCTACTGTTGGTTTTTTTATGGCCAAAACTTTTGATTTTCTCACCAACATTGGAATTGATAGTTCAAAATTAAGATTTAGACAGCACGAAAGTGATGAAATGGCTCACTATGCAAGTGATTGTTGGGATGTGGAAATACTTGGCTCATATGGTTGGGTTGAGTGTGTAGGTATTGCCCATAGAGGTTGTTATGATTTGGAATCGCATGAGAAAGCAACTGGAAAAACATTACGTGCAAGAAGAGAATTTGCTCAACCAAAGATTGTTGAAATTGATGGTTGGACCACAAATGGTGCAACTGCTGGACCTGCATTTAGGGCACTTGCTGGTGCGGTTAAAAATGCCGTAGAACAATTGCCAACATCATGCCAATTCCCTACACAAATATCGCTGGAAAATGGTGAGTCAGTAACTGTTGACATGGAGCATGTAAAGCGTGTTCAAAGAACTGAATCTATTTCAGGAGAATGGTATATCCCTCATGTTGTAGAACCTGCATTTGGTATTGACAGAATCATTTGGCACCTTCTAGACCACGCATATCATGAATCTGCGAAGGGCGGAGATGAATATGTCACCCTCAAATTAAGTAAAACAGTAGCACCTGTTGATTACTGTGTTTTCCCTTTATTCGAAAAAGACGGAATGGGTCAACTAGCAAAAGAGATTCACAAATCTCTATGCTCTAAATCTGCAATAGTTTCAATCTATGATGCAAGTGGATCTATTGGGAGAAGATATGCAAGAGCTGATGAAATAGGAGTCCCTATTTGTATTACAGTGGACCACCAATCTCTCCAAGATAATACCGTCACATTGAGAGATAGAGATAGTGGTCAACAATCACGAGTTCTTATCTCTGAATTGTGAATGTTGAATAACCATCGCCTTTGACTGTAACTCATGGGTGGCGTCAGTGATTGGACAGAACGTCACCGACCGGTCTCTGAGTTGCAATTAGAGGGCAATGAAGTCCAGAGAAGACAAATCCGTAAGTGGCTGGATGAATGGCAAGCAGGGACTCCTAACAAAAAAGCGCTGCTGCTTGTAGGGCCGCCAGGTGTTGGAAAAACAAGTATAGCAAGGGCTATCGCAGCTGATATGGGTTGGAGTGTAATTGAATTAAATGCTTCCGACGCAAGAAATGCTGCAGCAATACGCAAGGCGGCAACACATGGATCAACACATCGTTCATTATTTCACAATCCTAATGAAAAAGCACAACGAACACTGATCTTATTAGATGAAGTTGACCATCTTTCTGGTGGATTAAGAGAGGTTAGCCAAGAACGATTACAGAAAGCGATGATGGGTGAAGAAGTCGCCGGTAAAGCAATCACTTTCAGTGGTGATTCAGGCGGTAAGGCCGAACTACTGCGTCTACTTGATTCAACCCAACAACCAGTAATCATGGCCTGTAATGATGAAATGGGTCTTTGGGGCAAGGGCTCATCGTGGCGAAGCACAAAGGATAGGTTTTCAAGACATTTACAAAAAATAAATTTTGTTAGAGCCAGTGATGAAGCACTTAGGAGAATCGCTAGAAGAGTTCTGCGTGCAGAAAATATTGAATTTGAAGATGCAGCAATTGAAGAATTAGTCAAATCAAATCCTGGCGATTTACGAGCATTAGTACGTGATTTACAAGTGGTCTGTGTGAACAAAGAATTAACGCTGACGAAAGATAATGTGAATTTGTTAATTGAAGCAGGACAGAGAGATATTTCGATTGAAGTATTTCCGGGACTTGACAATCTGTATAGAAGTAAAACTGCAGAAGAGGCTTCAACAATCTCTCGTTCTATAGATAAGTCGCCAAATGATTTGATGAATTGGGTTCACTGGAATAATGCTTCCTTATTTACAGATAATAACGGAGTGATTAGAGGTGCACGTTCATTATCACAAGCAAATAAGATGTTCTATGGTAGATTTCTAAATACTGCACATCGCTCTTCATATTGGTGCTCAAATCTAAGTGCATTATCTGCAAGTGTTGCCAACCCCGAACCTTTGGTTGGGAGAATTTTCGCATCTTATCCAAATTATCTACGACGGGGCGGTTCATACACTAGACCTAACATTGTTGACCGGTTGGCTAGCACATGTGGAATAAACAAATCAACTGTGAGGGAAGAAATGCTCCCAATATTATCTGTATTAATGGATTCAGAAGAAAAAATTGGAGATGCTACTGATTTCACCATTTCCTTGAGTCTTGGATTTACAGCCGAAGAACACGCATCCTTAGCAGGACTTCCGCTTTCTCGTGCGAGTACAAAGAAACTTATCTCGCAATATAATGAGAGTCATAGCCTTCTACTCGCAAAGAGTGAAGAAATACAACCTCTGCCTCAAATTGAAAAAGAGCCAGTGCAACAAGAGGAAGTTAAGGAAGTAATTAAGGAAAAAGATCCGGGTCAAACAAAATTATTTTGAATTCTATTCCTTTTCTTTAGTTGGTATCATTCGTCTCCATAATGCAACTGCAGACCTTTCAGTAAGTACCTTCTCTTCCTTTTTCCAGGTTCTTGGATGTAGTAAAATAACAGCAGTCAGTAATTCTAAACGGCCAAACCACATCAGTATTGATGTGATAACCAAAGCTCCAGAATTCATTCCCGACCAAGTATTAGTAGGGCCAAATTCTCCAAGTGCTGGACCGGTATTTCCCAATGATGATGCAACAATTGAAACAATACTTTCAAATGAATGTTCAGGCATTATTATTGCAAGAATTAATGTCGAAATTCCGAATAGTCCAATCCATACGAAAAGCATTCCGACAATTAAGCCCAATTGCTGTCTTTCAACAACTGCTCCATTCATTCTAATCCTATCAACGCGTCTTGGTTGAGCGATTCTGACCAATTCTCTCATCGCTACTTTGAATGCAAGTGTAACTCTTAACATTTTCAACCCACCGCCAGTGGAACCAGCACTGGCACCGATTATCATTAGCATGAAAATAACTACATGCGTTGCAACGGGCCATGGAATATAATCTGCAGAACCATAACCTGTAGAAGTTGCAATTGAAACGACTTGGAATAAACTGTCTCTAAAGGCTTCAGAAGAGCTATAATCTCCTGACATCAGTAATGCGATGAAAACAACAACCAATGCAATTAGAATGTAAAACACATAATAGCGCAATTCCTCATCACGTAATGCTTTCTTGAATTGGCCGTCCCTAAACATCCAAAGTAGAGTGAAATTGACACCCGCTAGGAACATAAATAATATTATGATCAATTCAACTGCAACAGAATCAAAATGACCAATACTCGCATCATATGTTGAAAAACCGCCCGTTGGTAATGTTGTCAAGGCATGATTTACAGCATCAAAATATGACATTTGACCAATAAACTTCAACATCAAAAATTCAATTATTGTTAGAACTACATATAATCCCCATAAAGCAAGTGCTGTTTGCTTGATTTTTGGTCTGAGACGTGATAGTGAAGTACCAGTTAACTCCGCTCTTGCAAGAGCCATTCCGCCACCCATTACGCGGCTTAAAAGCATCATTCCGAGCATAATAATCCCCATTCCACCAAACCACTGAATCATTGAACGCCAAAGTAATAGGCCACGTGGCTGCGAATTAATACAGTCCATCGGTCCAGGTACACAGTTAGGACTCATGTTGTGAGAAATAACTGTCGCACCAGTAGTGGTAAACCCTGACATTGATTCAAACCAAGAATTGATTCCTCCACGCGCAATATCAACTAATGCTGCACCTTCGGTAAATGGCCCAACGAACATTCCACCAAACCAGAATGGTAAACAACCAATGAATACAGCCAGGGGCCATACAAGAGCAACTGCAGCAAAAGCCTCCTTATCGCGTAATCTTTCACTTGTATTAGTACGAGTCCATAATGTTAGCATTGTTATTCCAAGAATAAGAGAAATAATACTTGGTACCGCAAAAGAGATCAATGCTAACTCGATTGAATCCAAAAAAGCAGTTGCGATACCTGATGCAGCAAGAGGGAGAGATAACGCAATCAACGTCCACCCCAAAATCATGCTCAAAACATCAGTTCGCATTGCAATCACACCTTGAAACGTCTTTCCAATTCCGCAACTCTATCAGGACTACAGAACACGGTTAATCTATCGCCCTCAATAATTATCTTATTAGGTGAAGGTCTCATATTTTCCCACTTGTTTACGGCAACTTGTCTCTGAACGAAAGCAATTCTCATCCATTCTGGGAAATTGGCTTCAGCGATTTTCATTCCACAGAACTTTGCTGATTCCTTTACCGGCAATGAAATTCCAATTACTTCAGGAATCGTGGACAATAATGCATAAGCTCCTGTAGTCTTAGTATGAATTAATGCTAATAAATTATCCACAGCAACCCTCTTTCTATCTACTGCAAATGAAATACCCATACGTTGAGTAACCTTGACCAAATCAGCATCGTAAAGCATCAAACCAGTTCTTTGAATGCCCATGTCACTTGCCAATAACGCTGCTGCGATACAAGCGTGGTCATCTTCTAAAGCAGCAATCGCAATATCGTGCTCAGAAATACCAATTTCTTTCAGCATTTCTCTGTCTAAATGGTCACCATGAATCACTTCAATATTCGGATTTGCTCCAGTTGCAGTACCAGAAAAATCATTGGCTTTTTGTAAATCTCTTTCAATAATTGTCACAGATGCACCAGTAGAAAGCCACTTGTCGGCCACTCGTTGACCAATTTTATTGGCGCCAATGATTGCTACTTTAGGTGCTGTAGGGAAATTCTTAGTTTGGTGGCCGAAAATTTTCAAAATGTGATTGAAACTTGAAATTCCAGTCGTCGCTACGGCTATTTTATCATTTGGAACTAAAACGAATTCGCCATCGGGAACGATACTTTTCTCACCTTCTCGCTTAACCCCAATAATCAATGGCAAATTTCCATCAATATTATCAGCAGCCTCTTTCAAACTCAAAAATATCACATCCTTTGCCTCATTTGTAACATCTAATTCAACGACGAAAGCATCATGGCCGAATGGTATTACATCTTCAATACCAGGAGTTCTCAGACCTAGATGAAGGCGATCTATTGCTCCATCAAGCGGGTTCACAACATAGTTTACTTTGGCCCATTCAGTCAAATATCCACTATTTTGTTCTTCAACAAATTTACTATCTCTTACACGGCAAATAGATAATAAGTCCTTACCGCCCAATGAATCGCTTGTGTGTTCTGCTAAAGTACATGCAAGCAAATTTATTTCATCAGAATTTGAAACTGCGATAAATACCTCAGCTTCAACAATCCCAGCCTCGATTAATTTCTCACGTGAAACAAAATCACCATGTATTACCAAAGCATCCAAGTTCTGGGCATTTTTTACAGCGCGTGAATTAGAATCAACTAAAACAACATCCAAATCTTCAGCCCTCAATGCTTTGGCCAAATCTGTGCCAACTCTTCCTGCTCCACCTATTATTACTCTCATGATATCACCAAAATGTTTCAGCGTATTTACTCACCTTATAATTTACACCTTCTAATTCAAAATTACCTGTGGAATAACTTCTCTCTCGCTCAATTCCATTTGTCTGACTGATTGGGTGATAGAAATTATTCAATTTCGTAGCCGTCTCATCAGCCTCCTCAATCCAATCAATATAGCCAGTTGGTGTATTCAACAACCATTTGTTATTTACGACATCTACAGCACCATTGACGAAGCAAGAATTACGTTCAATATTATTTTCATCGCACCATTCATCACTCATCGGTAGTTGAATGTAGCCCCAAGCATGTGCCTCCCATATTTCGTAGTTAATATCGGTCAATGCTCCGAAAACAAACCATCCAGGAATCCCCTTTACTCTAAGGAGGCTAAGGAATGCATTCGTTTGCTCATCGCAATCTCCTTGGCCATCATTTAGACATGAAGGTCCACTTCTAGCAACTACAGGTGCCAATTTATCATAAGCAATATTTTTGTGAAGATAATCAAATGCTGCTCGGGAAAATGCGTATGCGTTATCCTGTAATCCTTCAGGGATTCCAGCACTAATTGTTTCTACTGTTGATAGAATCACTTCAGCCTGTGCATTTATCGCATATCCGGCTGGTGAGCCTCTATTATACCACAAATCATCACCAAAATCAATATACTTTTGTCCACTATCCCTTTCAGCAAGATCTGAAAAGACTCCACTATTGTCGACATTAATTCCATTTTCATTACCCGCTATTCTTGAATCAACTCTCATACCTTCATGCCATGAATAAGATGTTGAATGAACTCCTACTGAATATGTGAAACTGCTCGATTCCCCTGGTGCTAAATTTACTTTAACCTTGACACAATTGCTGACCGAACAGAAATCATCATTGCTTCCCACACCAGGCCACCAAATTTCGTGCCCATTGGAAGTAACTAACTTTTCAGCAGCGGTTCTAATCGGGAATCCGTTAGTCGGTATAGAGTATTCTTCAGAACCAAATGAAATGCTGATAGCAGTAGTTATCTGAATTGAAGTTGGAGATTCAGGATTTTGCCCATCTGTATATTCAAAACCGTAAGGTGAACCTTGTGTAGAACTGACAGCGGGGGGTATAGCCAAATTTTCGATCATATACCCATTCGCACCTGAATTTGAAACATATACAGTCTTGTCAAGTGTATATGATGCTTCGATAGGATATAGGTGATAAGGTGAAACAGCATCTTGGATGTATTCTTGAATTCCAGCCCATTGAGCGATAACTTGATCTCTTGCCTGTGGAGATAACATGATGAAAGCCACCAATGATAACATAACAAAACTACGGAAACGATTTTTTCTTCGTTTCAAGATATTTTTTGTTCTTCCAGTATGTGTTTGCACAAGCCCTTTCTCGGTTGGCCTTGTAGTCATTTTGTAAGAAGTTGCGAGTGTACCTTGGTTGAATTGTTGTTCAAGTCTAAAATTACCTGAATTGATATTTGCAAGTACGCGCCCACAGGAATAGCAAATAGAATCTCCCGATTCAGTGGTTGCTCTACAATAAGGGCACGAACCCATATCTTTTGGGCTATGCGGGAGTTGTATAACCATTGCTAGCGGAAAGCCCACAAAAGTGCTTATTTGCTAT
>JABIGP010000085.1 GCA_018650105.1 Methanobacteriota archaeon | reverse complement strand
GTCATTTTTGCTGCGACACAAGTTGAACCTGAACCATTGAATGGATCTAATACAACATCTCCAACAAAACTGTACATTTCAATACAACGTTTTGGCAATTCTACTGGGAATGGTGCTGGATGATTTACACGGCTTGCTCTTTCGGTAGCAAAACTCCAAATTGATTTTGTATTATGGATAAAATCATCACGAGAGATTGTGTCAATTCTCCCTTCTGCTCTTTGTTTTTTATCACGAGGTAATTTGTAATCGCCTTTGCTAAAGATTAGCAAATATTCATGAATATCTCTCAAACATGGATTGCTTGCACTTTGGAAAGAACCCCATGCACAAGAAGACCCTGCGCTTGCAGATTTATCCCAAATAACTTCTCCTCGCATCAAAAAACCAATTTGATTCATCATCAAATTAATATGACTAGATAACGGAATGTAAGGTTTTCTTCCAAGATTTGCAACATTGACTACCATTCTTCCACCTGGCGCTAAGACCCGATAACATTCTTGAAACACATCGAATAACATCTGTAGATATTCAGCCAAACTCAAATCGTCATCATAGGTTTTACTTGCATTATATGGCGGTGAAGTAACGACCAAATGAACGCAATTATCGGGCATATCAAGAGCACGAGAATCTCCGCATATGACCTTATTAGCACAGGCTGGGGGAAGTTGATTTTCCGACCCTACCTCTCTTGAGGAGACTTGACCTTCATTCAACCGACTGCCATAATAAATTGAAGCGTCGTGTCCTTCGCGTTTTGACACTCCGAAGGAGGATGTCACAGTTCCAGCGCGACGACGTGCACCATCCAGTACACCATCTTGTTGTGATGTTTCGCGCCCCATCAAATGTTAGCGGTTTTGAAGGCTATTTCACCTTTCGCGTAATTGGGATGCTCAAGACGCGCGCTTTGATACCTATTCAAAGGAGCCGCGATATACAATTTAGATGATTTTGAGATCGATTTCAAGCGAGTATTACAAAAACCTACGGCTGTTGGATTAAACTGATGGCAAGGGTTCTAACCTTGGACAATGTCAACGTCGAGGGCAAGACGGTCATCGTTCGCGTTGATATTAACAGCCCGATGGCGCCTGCGACAAACACTTTTCTTGATGATACAAGAATTAAAGCCATTATTCCGACTTTGAATCGGCTTTCAAAGGCAAAAGTCATTATTCTTGCTCACCAATCAAGGCCTGGAAAATATGATTTCACAAGTACATTAGGTCACTCTCGTGAACTTGGTAGATTATTGGGTCGTCAGATAAAATGGGTCGATGACATCTATGGGCCAAAGGCCATGGATGCAATAGAACAATTACAAGATGGACAAATATTGATGCTCAACAATGTAAGAATGGATGAACAAGAAATGTCAGTCTGTGGCGATTTTTCCACACTATCAAAGACAAAGATGGTTCAAGCATTATCAGGTATTGCTGATATTTTTGTCAACGATGCATTTGCTTGCGCTCATCGTTCTACTGCTTCTATTACTGGATTTACCCATGAGATACCTTGTGTCGCAGGTGAATTAATGGGTCACGAAATACGTATGATAGATTCAGCATTAGATAATCCACAGCGACCTTGTTTAGCCATACTTGGTGGCATTAAAGTCGATGACTCAGTAACTGTCGCCGATAATATGCTAAGGCAAGGGATTGCAGATGATGTATGGGTCACCGGCGGTGTTGCCAACATGATGGTCGAATTGTCTGGTGTTGAAATTGGTGACTTGAATCATAACTTCCTTGTCAATGAATTAGGTGACAACTATCATTCTACTGTTGAAACTGCAAAATCTCTGCTCGCTGATTTCCCAGATAAAATTCACTTGCCGGTTGATTTGGCCGCCAATATTGAAGACAACCGTGTTGATTTACTCATTGACGATTTACCGGTTGAGGCTCCATTGATAGATTTGGGAATCCAATCAACTATTGCAGTTTCTACCGCGATAAAAAATGCTGGAACTATAATACTAAACGGACCTGCTGGAGTGTTTGAACTACCAGATTTCTCCTTAGGAACAATTGAGATCCTCAATGCCTGTGCTGAAACTGATGGTTATGCAGTAATGGGCGGCGGCCATACTGCAACTCTGGTAATGAAGTACGACTTGGCTAGTAAAATGGGTCATGTTTCTACCGGTGGTGGTGCTTCATTGGACTATATCGCAGGACGAACTTTACCAGGAATTGCAAGTCTAGAGGCAAGTGCAAAACAATTTGCTGTGGAAATTACAAAACCAGTAGACCCTCAATGAGCCAGATACTTTTCTTGCTGCTTTCTTTGAGGCTAGGATTCTTCAATGACAGGCGCGAGCGCCAACCATGTCGCACGATGATAGCATACGCTATCTCAACACCGTTCTCTATGATGAGAAGGGGCAACAATTTGTTGGTGATGT
>JABIGP010000176.1 GCA_018650105.1 Methanobacteriota archaeon | reverse complement strand
CATAAAGGAAAGAAACACACCAAGCAAGTCTACTGGTATTTAGCCGAAACAGAAAGAATTTCCGTCACATTATCACATGAGCATCGTGGCCACATGTGGCTAGATTGGGACCAAGCAGAAGAACAATTAACACATGATGAAACAAGAAATATTTTGCAAAATGCACGCATTCATATGCGCTCTATTGGCAAAGAATAACTCAAATGTCATCGAAGTGGGAATCATTCTGTCTCATTTTACTCAACATCTCAGAAATTCCAGATTCTGTTCCTCTTTTCCCCAAAGGTTGCCACATTGTCTCTTCACCGACCAATGTCTTTGAAATCCAACGGCTCATGATAAAGAGCCAATCTGAGAACCGATTAATGTAAATCAATGTGGTATTTCTTACTGCGTCTTCACCCTCGCAATCAATAAGTCTAACCATTGCTCTTTCCAACCTCCTAGTTACTGTTCTTGCCAGATGTAAAATTGCAATTGGCCCTTCACCTGTAGGTAGAATAAAACTGGACAATGGTTCCAAATCTAATAGCCACGCATCCATTTCATCTACTAAAATATCGGATTGCTGTTGTCCGATTAATGCCATGTTTTGGGGGATTTTCTGAGGGTCACAAGCCAACTCCGCTCCAATGTCAAACATCTCATTTTGTATTCTCTTCAATGCAGATGAAACTACTAATTGTACTCGATGAATTGCATTGCTACCACCACCGTCCTCATGCTGTGGTAATCGATTGATTTCCATTGCCACAATGCCGAGTACTGCATTCAATTCATCACAGCAACCAACGACTTCAAATCGCTGGTCAGACTTTCTTCTGCGTGAACCATCAACTAGTGAAGAACTACCATCATCTCCGCCCCCGGTATAGACTCTTGTGATGCGAACCATAGCCCCGTCCTCAGCGCGACGAGGTCATGCTTCTATGAGTGGTTTGCGGGCGTTGAACCCTGCATCTACAGCATAATACCATTCAATATCTTCTTCGCCCATGGCCCAAGAAAATAACGAAAGTGATTCGTCTATTACGCCGTACCATTCCAATCTCCCTGGTTCTAAACAGGCAACCCTAGTACCAGTTGACTCTAACTTTTTGGCTGTATCCTGCCATTGTGAAACAAGCTTTGCCAAATATTCTGCAATCTCTATTACATGCTCATGCCCTGGAGTCAAGGATTCAAGTAAGATTTCTAGTTCTTCACACAAATCATGGGCCTCATCATTCATTACTTGCAAGTTGATTAACAATTTTGAAACAAGGGGTAGAGATTCTCTGGCCTCCTCAATCGTCAGAATTGTCGCATCTTCAGGCAGATGGGCAAGCATGGGATCCGACTCTGATAAAAAGCAAACATCCATTGGACGACCAGAAAACTTTGGAGTATCTATAATCTCAGTCACAGTAGTTCCTTGTCTTGACACTCCTTCAAGTCATCGGTGACTTATGATGGAGATCTTGTGGTTTTCAAAGTGCGTCATTCAGTCAAACACCATGAATGAATTATTCCAATCAGACTATGTTGCGAGTAAAGCGAACCTACTTGCCAAGGCTTGGGACCATATTGGATGAATTGAGTTTCACTTTGTTCATTACTTTTGAGATTGAGATTACAGCGAGTAAGGCCCACATTACTAATTCAATTGTAATCAATAAATAATAGATTGGCCCCACTCCTCCAACCAATTCTAATGCATCATATGGCATTCCATAAAATCCCATATACAGTGCCTGGGACACTAAACTAGATGAAAACCAAACTAGAATTACGAACCAAAGCATCTTACCATGACTGTTTTGTTGATTAGTACCAAACATTTCTCTCATTTAGTAATTAGTCGTCAAACCTCTTAAGGGCTTCGCCTTCTTGTGTGAAAAAACACTCCATTATAGTAGTTTTTTACTTAATTCGGAGTAAATACTACAAATTAGGTAAGTTTCCGGTAACTTAATGATTATTCTTCCTCATAAATTGTTGGGAGTGATTTTGCTGCTGCTGCATCAATTGATTTCAAACAATCATGGATTGCTTCAATCCATTCTCTAGCCACGGCTTTTTCACCTCCAACATCGACAAGTGAATCCAACCATTTGTCTGCTTCTTCCACATCTTGCATGAAGAGATAGATTCTGTGCAATGCCAAATATGCCATTGGATTGAGATGTTCTTCATCTGCATCCCATCCCTTTTCGAAACATGATATTGCCCCATGTGTACCATCTAATTGCCCGCGTTGAAGTGCGACCATTCCCGCTTGAGACCAAGCCAATGGCAAACGCCCGATTAACAAACCTCTAAACACAAGCCAGGTTTGAATTACTGCCAAAACGATGAGGGAAAAGAAACCTGCCCATTGCTCTGCCAATGACAATTCTGACCATGTTTGAATAATCAAGCCAGTCATTCCGACACAGAACATAAACCCAGACATAGGTGCTATGATCACTTCTCTTCGTGTTACCATCATGTGATGTACTCCTGCAACAATTCCAAACGCACCAAGTAAAGCAAGTGTGGCTAAATGTCCAGAAACAGATACTGGGTTTGGTGCTGATTGACCGACAAAAAATCCAATCGCGATTAGCAATGTTACTGTACCAAATCGCTTACTTGGCGTAGGGAATGGCTGTCTGCGACTTCCAAGAATAAGTAGCAATCCAATAATTGTCTCAAATGCGATTAAGAGCCAACGCATTTCCGATTCGTTAGTGAAAATCATCTTCTGCCCCAACTTAACCAAATGGTAGGTGTTTTTCACCCTATGCTTTGTGATATCCGCTACCTCGGTTTATCTCTGTAGCACGATATAATTGTTCGAGTAACAATACAGATGCTAATTCATGTGGAAAGGTCATCGACGATAATGAAAACCTAGCGATTTTTTGTGAACTACCGCCCTTTGGCCACCCATCAAATGGACCGAGTGCGAGGTGTGTGTCATCTCCTTTCAGGGCCCATTTTTTGCATAATCCGGCCAATTCTAAAGAAGTGAATTGTTCTCCTCCTTCGTCCAATAAAATCAATGTTCCTTGCCTAGATTGTAATTGTTGTAAATAGTCATCAGCGCTCAATTTCTCACTATGTGTTTCAATTTTTATTGCCCGCGGTAATATTCTGTCACTATAATTTTGAATTAATGTGGACATGGATTTATCTTTGGTTTTACCATGGAGGTGTACAATAATTCTGCCCATGTACTCGCCAATATGTTTTCACACATTGCTTAATCGCATGATTTGATGGGATTTTAGACGATAAGTGGATGGAAGGTTTTTACACAAGTCCAGCAATTGCAGAATGGAGGGAAAGTGATGGGGTGGTGGCCGTTCTCAAAAAAACCCGCAAAACGCGTTATCAACGACCCTTTGTTGAAAGATAATCGCACTTGGATTAGCGAATTGCGTGACATTTGTGAAATGAATTTTGATTCACCCGAAGAAGCTCGTCGGCAAATTCGCCATAGCCAGGTTGAGTGGCGTAATAGTTGTGCAACAGGAAATCTAACTAAAGCCAATTTAGAAGGCCTTGAAAGCCGTGCTTTCCACCTCCTTACTTGCGATGATTCGCAGTGGATGCAGTGGCTGGATGACCTCGATTTCTGGAAAGCGGGCTGGAAACCTGTATCGGATGAAACAGACGAGGCTTGAAGAAGGAGAGCCATAGCCCCAAACACATGGGTAAGCCAACCGTCCATTTACTGTATACTTGTCCATTCAGTTGGAAAATACGCGGTTTGGTTGATTATATCGGCCTTGATGTAGACTACATTGGCATTAATGGCCTAAGGGCAAAGAAGGAACTTGCTTTTGTTGAAGATTGGAATAAAGTCCCAGTCTTAACCGATTCCGATGGTTCAATCCATTACGATTCAACTCCGATGATGTTCTATCTTGATGAAAAATACAACTCATCAAAATTAGCAACCACAGATGATGTTTCAAGACGTGATGAATGGTTGCAATGGGTTGATGCAAAAATGTCTAAGGCAACCATTCCTATCTTGTATGGTGGCTTGTTTTCAGCACTTCAAACAACCGTTCGCGTATCAAAATTGGAAAAGTTTGGCTTTATTTCAAGACGCTTGTACGCTTGGGCTGGATTTCCAATTATGTGGGGGATTATCGCTCGTTCAAGAGTAAAGAAAGACGGGCGAACTCCAAAGCGATTATGGCACGATTTACTAACAGAGTTTACTTCATCTCATACCGGTGATTTCTTTTCAGGAGATTCTCCTGACCTCGTAGATTTTGCTGCCTTTGGATATATGCGTTCAATCTCTCCTTTCCCTCAATTTTCAAAACTTGAAGATCATGAGGCTGGAATGGCATGGTATAATCGAATGATGTCTTCAATTCAATGAGGTGAAAGTTTGACACAGATTGACCTGCTCGGACTTGAGTTTGAGAGAGTGGATTCTGATAAAATATTCATTGGCACTGATAAAGGTGGATGGGTATATTCTGGTCAAAGGCCGAGACATGAAGTTGAATGCCCAACTTTCTATATTCTCAAAAGCCCTCTTACAAGGAGTCAAGTTGCGACTATTCTAAATGGACCTGAACCAGATGAAGACCCCGATGGTTTGATGATAGGTATTGATGGTTCTGCATTAAGAGAAATTCTTTCACATGCAAATAATAACCTACAGAAAAGTGGTATTGAGGTTTTAGGCGCTGATTTTGAATGGGAAGTGCGTTGTCCAAGTGAAGGTGAATGGCGAATTGCACATAACAAAATATCTTTGAGTTATCCGGCGAAAAAGGTCGAGATTCTCGCGGATTCACCGGCATCAAACTATCGTGGAGCAATGATGGATGGTAGCCCTAGAAAGACTACAGGAATTGGCCCTGCGGCAAACCATAGAGCCGCACTTGAATCCCATCCGACAAAGGAATTAGTAGCCCTTTCCACGGTCCCAATGGATCGAAGTTTGAATGATGTGATTGCGAGATTAGTAATCACTCCAATTAGAAAGAAACCTCAATTGAAAGTTCCTGATGATGCGGATTTTGCAAGCAATGTAAGAAGCGAATTGTTTTGGATTACAATTTTGGGGATTATCCCCTCATTTGTCATACCAATATTACGGGGCATGTCCGATTATGCAATCAATGGTTGGGCGAATTTGTTGTTCGGTGGATTGTGCATTGGATTCGTCAGCGGAGCATTTTGGAGGCCTCGTCGACCAAGTATTACGATTCAAGAATTGCAGTGATTATTCTTCTTCAACATACGGGGTAATCAATGATTCCCAATAAGAATCTTGACGGATTGAGTCGGCTGCACAAATAGCAGCCATGTTGACAATATGGCGAACTCCATCTTGTCTTGCAACAAGTTGAACTGGTTTTCTCATCCCTTCAAGAATTGGTCCTGTCATTTCTGCATCTCCTAATTCTTCAAGTAATTTGTAAGCAATATTTGCTGCTGCAAGATTTGGTAAAACAAGCACGTTTGCTGGACCTTCAAAGGCCATAAATTCATACTCTCCTTGAACTGCACCATTGAGTGCAGTATCTCCTTGCATTGGACCGTCAACAATCAATGAAGGGTCTAATTCTCTTGCAATATGAATTGCATCTTCGATTCTTTCCGAACGCTGCGCCCTACTACTTCCAAAATTGGAGAATGAAAGCATTGCTACCTTCGGGTCAACACCAAACCGACGAGCCACCTTTGCAGTTTGAACTGCAATTTCCGCCAGTGTTCTACTATCTGGATAAACATTCACAGTAGCATCTGCCAATAAAATGGTCCTGCCCTTGACGTTCATCATGTAGCATCCAATGATACAATGTGCATCATCGGCAGCGCCAATTAATTCAATTGTTGGCCTAAGAACATCGCCATAGTTTCTTGAAACTCCTCCAACAAAACCATCCGCGTGGCCGCTCTTCACCATCTGGCTTGCAAAATATGGCCGGCTTTTCAGCAACCTAGCAGCATCGACAAGTGTCATACCTTTTCTTTGCCTATGCTCAAAAACAGCTTTTGCATATTTTCCTTTTCGGCGCTTATCTCGGCGCGGGTCATAGGATTCGTAATCAAAATGCAACCCTAATTCTTCAACCATGGAATCGATTCTCTTCTTAGGTCCAAGTAAGATTGGAACACATATTTTTTGTTCCGCCAATTGTGCTGCTGCCTTGATAACTTTTTCATTATCCCCTTCTGGGAAAACAATTCTTTTTCCTTTCCCACGAACTTGGTTGATAACGTGGCGCATTACTGAATATGATAATCCAAAGCGACCTTCCAATTGCTCTTTGTATTGTTCAATATCAAAATCTTTGGCCGCCACTCCGGCTATTCCTTCATCTACTGCTGCTTGTGCAACTGCACTAGCTTCCCAAATTAACACTCTTCTATCGAATGGTTTAGGAATAATATATTCAGGACCATACTGCATTGTCGCACCATCATAAGCTGCTGAAATATAATCGGGAACTGGTTCTTTTGCTAATGCCGCTAATGAGAAAGTTGCAGCCATTTTCATTCCTTTAGTAATATCGCGCGCCCTTACATCTAATGCGCCGCGGAAAATGTACGGGAATCCCAATACATTATTCACTTGATTCGGGTAATCTGACCTTCCTGTAGCAATGATTGCATCCTCCCGAACTTCAAGGATTTCTTCTGGGTCAATTTCAGGTGTTGGATTTGCAAGTGCGAAAATAATCGGTTTGGCGGCCATGCTTGCTACCATCTCCTTGGAGACTAAACCGCCTCGCGATAATCCCAGCATCATGTCTGCTCCGACCAAAGCATCTGCTAAATCTCCGCCCTTGATATCATGAGCAAATATTGCTTTGAATTCATTAAGTTCGCCTGCATCTAATCGCTTCTTTGTTACAATACCATTGCTGTCAACCATCACAATATTTGTCTTCTTAACGCCTACTGCAACATAATGATTAGCACAAGCGATTGCACTTGCTCCCGCGCCGATAACAACTACTTTGACATCAGATACTTTTTTCCCTTGTAATTCAACTGCATTTAGCATTGCTGCTGCAGAGATAATTGCAGTACCATGCTGGTCGTCATGCATTACTGGAATATCTGTTGCCTCTGCAATACGGCGTTCAATTTCAAAACATTCTGGTGCTTTGATATCTTCAAGATTTATTCCGCCAAAAGTAGTGGCAATATTGCAAACTGTATTGATAAATTCTTCAGGATCTTCAGTATCAACTTCAATGTCAAAGACGTCAATATCTGCAAAGGTTTTGAGCAATAGTCCCTTTCCTTCCATTACTGGCTTACTCGCTAAAGCACCAATATTGCCTAAACCTAACACGGCTGTTCCATTCGAAATCACCGCAACGAGGTTTCCTTTGGAAGTGTACTTGTAGGCATCTTCGGGGTTTTTTTCTATTTCTAAGCAAGGATATGCTACTCCTGGTGAATAAGCCAAACTCAATTCATAAGCAGTGGAGTGGGGTTTGGTAGGTACGACCTTGATTTTTCCACGCGGTTCAGATACGTGATATTCTAACGCTTCTTTGCGCAATCTGCGCTCCTTTTTCTCGCGTACCATTTAGTTCCCCTTCCTATTGGGAGTGGGTCTGTGGTTTGAGTGTTGTGTGTTTTTACTATCAATTCTTAATGTTCTCATAACAAAAAATCATACTGCGAAAGGGTTTTTTTGAATAAAATGACCCTAAAATGGTGATTTGTTGTTCTAACAAGTAAGGGCCGCGTTGAAATACTGTAAAAGCCGCCTCGCATACTATGACCCAATCGCGCAAGTCAGTTAAGTCGGCCCATAGTGCCAACCGAGCGTTTTTCCTAGTGCTGATAATGTTGCTCTCAAGTCTTGCACCTTTGATGGCTTCTCCGGTTGTTTCCGCCCATGGCGTAATGGACAATGCGGTGTGGCCAAAGGAAGGTCACAACGATACGGGGTGGGTTCAACTGGATACTGTTGGTGCTGGAGTCACCCCCGGCGCTCAAGGCATGGCTGAATGGCAATTGGAGTTTGCACCTGGGGCAGATTTGTCAAATGTTTCACTTCAATTAAGAGTCAATGGTAGTGATGGATTATTGATTGAAGAGCCAATACTTACCGCCTCAGACATCGGCATTAATTTGTTCGACTGGCGAGGTCTTGGAATGTTTGGTTCACAAGATTCCTTTGATGGTTCTAATCCCCATACTGGTCGTTTGGCACCAAATAGTGACACTGGCGCAGGTTGGACATTACCGAGTGATGCTGAAATTACTGAATTGGTCTTTGAAGCATTAGCACCTGCTGACCCTGCTGTATCATTTGAGCCAATAAATCTCGATATTCGTGCCAATGCAGTACACCCAGATGATGGTAGAATGATGATTGGAGTGGCTCAATCCGTAGTGATAATAGATGCAAATAACAACCCGCAAATAATTGACATAATAACCTTTGAAAACGCCAGTTCCATACTAGATATTGCCGTTGATGAAGTAAACCGCAACATATTAGTTCTAACCGATACAGATGGACTTCATTTCTTAGATTTAGATGATAGCTCTACCGTGAAGGTAGTTCCGTTACCAAATGTTACCGACTACTATCAGACCAAATTGCTAACACTTAGTGGAACTGTATATTTGGCAGGTTATGGAGGATTATTCCAATTTGATGCCACCACTAACTCTTGGTTGACATTAGCAGATTCAAATGACAATAATTGGAATGGCGGATTCGTTGTAGACATGGTTGAAAATAATGGAATACTCTATGTCAGTTCTTGGGGCTTTGGACTAAACCGATGGGATATTTCGTCTGCATCGTCTCTCTCTTCTTGGACGACAGCCAACGTATTACATTCGGATTATATTTGGACCATCAGCGTATCTAATAACCAAATATTATTCGGTTCATATGATAACGGTGTTGCAAGGTTTGATTGGAACTCAAACTTCTGGTTGAGTACTTGGAACTCTGCAAATTGGTTGGCTGCTAATGATATTTGGGGCGTAGAATCAGTTGGTGATCAATTACTTATCCTAAATGGAGCAAATGTCCATTATTACAACACTACAAGTGGTGTTTTTGGAAATACTGATTCTTTGTCTAGTTATGGCATCTATTCTGGAAGAGCAATGTTTACTTGGCCTGCAAGCGGTTCTCGTGCGCCGATGATAGACACTATTCTAATGTCAGATTATACTGGCAAACTGGTAAAATTAACCCCTACTGAATCTATACGCTATGATGGCCAAATTTCCATTTCTAGTTCACCAAGTTCTGGAGATATGACAAATATTGTTGAATTGGACAATGTTCTTTATATTACAAATCCATATGTTTTGGATAGATATGATATTGGCCATTCAAAGTGGTTAACCCCTGTGATTCATGGCATGACTGCGACTTCTATACAAACTGATGGAAATAGCATCTTTATGGGTACTGAAGGCCATGGCATAATCAATTATGCAAAGAATGGTAGTGTAATCACTTCATATTCTAACGCCAATGGACTGTATAGTAATTCAATTGCAAATATTGCAATAGATAATAGCATAATGGTTTCAACTCACCAAAGTGGAGGAGTTAGCATTGTAAATATCACATCTTCTGGGATATTGAATTATGATTCATCTGATGGAATGGATTCTGATTTCGTAAACGATGTTGCAATTCACCAAGATATTGCCTATATTGGAAGCGAAGATTCTGGAATAATTCGTTATCACATCACCAATGATACATTCCTCTCTTCTTGGGTCTCAACTGGAGTGAATGGGGTAGATTATGCCCCTATTGCAGTCGTTGGTGACATATTGTATTTCGGAATCTCTGGCTATGGAGTTGCTCGTAAGAATCTAGCAACCGGTGAAATCCTAACGCCATTAAAAGCCGCAACCGGTGGTAACGGCGGACCAGGCCAGGGTGGTACCTTGCCTAGTTCCAACATCTATGCTTTGGAAAGTGATGGTTCTAATCTTTACATCGGAACCCAAAGTGGTGCAGTAAAGTGGGATGGTAATCAAGCAACCAATTTTGTTAGTGGAAGTTCATGGCAAACAAGACCATCTCAGTTCTTTGATTTCTCTATTGATGGGGGGGATTTGTATGCTGGAACCAATATTGGAGTTTGCAAATACGTATTATCTACAATAACAGTTGATGACTGTCAAAATGTCCAAGATGGAATGCCAAATTGGGCAGTATATGCTGTCCATCATGATGCTGATTTCGTATATGCTGGGACACTTTCAGGTGTTGGATTGGTAGATATTACTAATTTTGAGCACGATTCAAATTGGGGTGAAGGCACTCAAAGTCAAACTGCACCTGTTGAAGTAATTGGCAACACAGCCTATATTGGACTTGATGGAATTGGGGTATTAAGATATGACATACCGAATAATGCTTGGCTGCCAACTTGGACGGTAAACGGCGTATTAGACACAAATGGAATTACTAGTTTGGTTGCCGATATTAGGCCGAACCAGATATGGGTTGGAGGAGATGATGGTTTCCAATTAATCGATGTCGTAAATGAAACCGAGGAATACGATATTGAAAAGACAAATTCAATGTATTCAGGAAATGGAGATCCATATCAACTAAAGATTCATGGTGATGTATTATACTTCCATCAATCCACTACAAGCGATAGTGTTGGAAGAATTAACATCGCTAATTTCACTTCAATGACATCGCTTGATGTTGGAAACCAATTATCTGAAAATAATGGTGATGTATTCGGTATGAACTTCGTAGGAGACATTCTGATGGTAGGATTGGCTTCCGGACAATGGTGGAATGCTGATGGAACTGGGGGTATTGCTCAATGGAATACCACCAACAATTCATGGGAACCAAATGTTGAACCTATTGGTGAAATAAACAGAGTTACATCTTATATCTCTTCAGCAGGCAATCATTGGATTGCATGGGGAGAAAACAAATTAGATCTCTACAACAATGGTTCATTGGTTAATTCTTGGGATGATACTGTATTTGATTTCCCAATTAGAGGCATTGTTGAATTTGACGGTGCAACATTATTCGCTACTGAAGATGGAGTGGCAAGATATAACGAATCTTCCAACACTTGGCTTTCTACTTGGACTGAGGGTAGTGGATTACCAAATAACGCCGGTGAACGATTCTATGATATTTGGACCGATGGTACTGAATTGGTAATCGGTGGCGCTGATATGACTAACTGGGGACAACTAAGAACGGGAATTATTGCCCACTTGGATAGTTCTGGCTCTTGGACTACATATTCTGCTGGTGGCCAAAGTGGAATACCTAATGGTTATCCAATGTCTATGACAATGTGCGGTGGAGTTCTAAATGTTGCAATGTACAATAATTGGAATGGTGGAATTGCTGTAATCGATTTGACAAATGGAACTACAGGAACTCATTTCTCTGGAACAACACTAGATGATGATACTCCTTCTGCGGTTGCTTGTGATTCAGTAGATACTCTATACATCGGATATTATGCAGACGATTTGCCTGTATCAAAATATAGTTATCAAACTGGAGCTTGGTTAAATGATCTCACAAGCCGAAACCATAACCTTCCTTCCGACAGGATTTGGTGGGATGCAATTGATTATTCAAATGGTAAACTAATTCTAGGCCATGGCTTAGGTTCTAGTGGCAGTAGCATAATCGGCGGAGGATATTCAGTTATCACTACTTCTGGAAATACTGCTGGCTCTGCTACAGTAATTTCTCAAGGTTCATCTGTAACTTCTTTCCAACCTTATGGACAAGGTTGGGTCATAGGGCAAGCAGGTGGAACATCTGGATACAGCCACGTAGACATGATATCATCACAAGGTCAAGTTCCTATGATTAAATTACCTGGCCTTGTTAGTGGTCAAATCACAAGTATTACAGGTAGCGCAACGAATGTTTGGGTTACAACATTTGGACAGTCACAAGGATTTGGCATTGCTGGAGGTGCTGGAATTCTCCAGGGCACACGTAATGCTGATGGCTCTATTGAATGGGATTACGGTTGGTCTCTAGCCGCACAATCACGTGGTAACGATATTGAATTGATTGGCAATAACCTCTACATCACTACGCACCCGGCAGGTTTGTACAAATTAAATATCCAAACTCAACAACTTACAACATATACTGGTGCATTGCATAATAGCCATTATGGGATGGTCAAAGATGGAAATGATTTGATCATTGGATTATCTGGGCAAGGAAATTCAATACCTGGTGTTCAAGTGTTCAATATTAATTCTCAAACCTTTACTCAAGGCAAACTAATTGCTGGACTACCGTCTAATGTGATAAATGGATTTGGCCATACAAGCGACATAATGTATATCGCTACTAATGGCGGAATTGGACGCTGGAATTATTCTACTAGTGATTGGATGAATCCGATGACTACCCTCGAAGGTTTACCATCAAACATTGTTGAAGACATATTAGTTGATGGTAATGATATTTGGTTAACTACACCGAGTGGGCTTGCAAAATATTCACCTGCGATGGGAACTATTACAACAATGAATTCTCAAAGCGGATTATTTGGAACCTCTACTTGGGGCCTTACTATGAAAACCAGTGGCGCTAATTCAACACTATTCATTTCACATGATGGACTTGGAAGGGAAAGGCCTGGTGTTTCAAGCTTTGATACAAGTACACCTACTGCAATAGATACCCATCGGTTTGACCAGATTCCTTCCAATACTGTCTCTGCATTAGCCGCTGATTGGTGGGGATTGCATATCGCCACTGATATCGGACCAATGACGCATTGGAATGGACAAGTAAATGAATTTGAAGATGGTATGGCTTCTTGGCAAATAAGTGGCTGGCCTATTACGAGTATGGAAAGTGATGGCGAGGATGTTTTGGTCATTACCGGACAAGGTGCGGCAATTATCAAGGCCCGAACTGCAACCCATGCAATAACAAAATCTTGGATAAAAACAAATGCTTCGGATGGAATATTAACTGCAAATAATGTGTGGTTGACCACTGAAAGTAATGGATTATGGGGCTATGAAAGAACTGCATCTTGGACAGAGTTGGCCCGCTTTGAAATGCGTAGAGCGATACCATTGAATGCCGGTTTCAATATGCAAAATACAGACATTAGCGAATGGACCCATCCTGGCGCTCAAATACAATTGGTTGATGTTGACAACCCTGTCAAATTAGACTCTGCAGCCGGTGTTGCAGGTGCTCATGGATTGCTATTCCAAAATGTCCCTCTAACCTTTATCTCAACCGTGGATGGTGCGGCTACTTGGTCTCGCTCTGTTTCCTTAAAATATAATGCAACTGTCAATTTAACAAGTGACCCCGGTCTTGAAAATACTCTGCAGAATGCTGTTGATAATGCTGTGATGATAAATGGCACAAAAATTGTCACACTAACACTACGTTCTCCAAGTAATGGCTCACTACAGGCTAGGTTAGTTTATGATTATGTCAAGTTGGAAACTCCTATTGAAATGACTAATTTAATCGATAGACCAGATGATGGTGGCGGAGCATTGATGGCCGATTGGACACTTGTTCATGATGAAGACTTTGCACGTTACCTCGTATATGTTAACGAAGGACCATTCATTACCACTGGCGGAAATACATTAACTGCAGCAGACCTAACTGGAAGAACTATTGACAAAGCGATCTCATTGCATAGTCGTTTGTCAAGCGAAGTGACTACTGCAAACGGAGTCCCACTAGTTGATGGAACTGAATATTATGCCGCTATTGTCGTTGAATATAATGATGGAAGATTAGGCGTGGTTTCACTACCAATGGGCCCTGCAACACCTACTGATGAAGTTCCTAATTCACCACTATGGGCCGATGCTGGACCTTATGATGGTGGCCAAGATGGTGATTTAGAAGTTGAATGGGCACGATGTACTGCTCTTGATTTAGCGAGTACACGTATTTACACATCAACATCACAGATGACCGATATATTGGGTCTTAGCCCAACTGCTGATCTACCACCGAGTGAAGGAAATACAACCGTATTGTCGCTCGATGCTGGAAAACCATACTGGCTAGGTCTTACTTGTGTGGATGAGGCTGGCCAAGAAGATTGGCAAAATGCCACGATTATTGGACCAGTTGTACCAACTGGTGGACTAAACGATAACACTCCACCTGATAAATTAGAGAATGTTGCTGCAATAGATACTCCAGATGACGATGGTGGACGAATTACTCTCTCTTGGAATGTTAGCAGTGCTGAAGATTGTGCATTCTATGCTATCTTTATGATGGTGGGTGATGAAAATGTGGCGCTTGACGATCCAACTCATGTTCATGAATACTCACAGGTAATGGTCGTCAACGATTGTGCTGAAAACTCAGCGATAATA
This sequence comes from Methanobacteriota archaeon, assembly GCA_018650105.1. Lineage (GTDB taxonomy): Archaea > Thermoplasmatota > Poseidoniia > Poseidoniales > Poseidoniaceae > MGIIa-L1. The sequence goes on along the minus strand of JABIGP010000176.1, from coordinate 13,045 downwards.
TCCAGTATGGATGGAGTTCCTCTACAAGATGGTCAACTATACTGGGTTGGTGTTGTGGCATACGATGATTGGCTAAATGCCAACTTGGATGATGTCGATGTTGTTGGTGTGACGCCGTATAGAAACACAATTGGTTCAGGCACTACGCCGAGTCGTATTGGCGTTATCAATGCCTTTGACCATGCAGATGATGATGGAACCGCGATAGATGTTGTTTGGTCGATTTCGGATGCTGATGATTTCTCCCACTACATCGTGTGGGTTGCTGATAAACCAGTTACAGACTTGTCGTCACTTTGGGCTGCAAGAGGTGACGATTCAGCGAACTGTGCCTGTTTGAAGGTCAACAAGCAATGGATTGATGAGGATAAGAACCCAATTGAAATTACTATGAGTACTGCCCTATATGGAGGAGATTCTTTGTTAGAAACTGTTCCAAAATCAATAATGCCTGATATTGAACTTTATGTTACAGTCACTGTACATGACATCAAAGGAAATGTATTCCTTACCGATTTGGTTCAAGCAACTGTGACTCCAATTGATAATTTAAATGACAATATTGCGCCTGATAGATTACAAGAATTGCAACTATATGACAAACCTGCTGATGATGGTTCAACCCTATTATTGGACTTTAATTTGTCCGCCGATAGCGATGTTGATTCATATGAAGTCTATGCAGCAACTTGGCAATTCTCGTCAGTCAATACTGGTGGAGATGGCCCGGTTACTCCGATAGCAACTTTGTCAAGAACTCCAGAATTGCCTCTATCAATCAAATTAACCGCAGGAGATACACCTATTGTTTCTGGACAGATGGTTTGGGTAGCAGTAGTCGTAATAGACTCCTCTGGAAATTCCTTTGAAGATGAATTGATTGTAGTAAGTGCTGCATCTGTTGACGATGGAATCTATGACGAAGGTGCACACTTGCCAGATATCCAAGGGATCAATTTAGCATGGAATGAAGAAACCAATATTTTGGTACAATGGCATCACGCTACTTCTTCTTCTGTTCGCGGATATCAAATTTATATCTCCAGTGAAGAATACTCAAGCACAGAAGATGCTACTTTAGTTGGAGAGGTAAAGGCTAGCAATACCTTCCTAATTACTCAAAATGGATTTGAGAGCCTCACAAATGATACTGCATGGTATGTATCGGTAAGTGCAATCGATGATGAATTCAACAAGGAAAATGTCAAGCCGATTAAATTGGATGCGTTTGATGCTGGTGAAATTGGTGGTGAAAATAGTGGAGACGGTGTTGAAGATGAAAGTAAGCAATTAAGTTCATACTTGACGACTCCAAATCTGTTAGCTATTGGATTAGCAATTGTTGCCTTATTCCTAATTCTTGCAATTGTAAAAACCCGCGGAAGCAACAAGCGTCGTAGCAAGGATTGGGAATTACAAGAAGCAACTTGGGGATTACAAAGCCAAAATGATGCGAATTGGGACAATGTGCCGAAAGAAATGCCAACTCCTCCTGCTGCTACAATTAGTCAAACACAATCAAGTGACTTGTATTCCGCAGCTGACAGAATCAAAACTGACAGTTATGGGCGTCCAGCATATCAAAGCCAACAACCAGTGTTGCAGCCTGTCATAAACGATACATTACTTGATGAATTAACTGAAAATCCACCTCAACAAGCACAGCAAAACATTGACACATCTTTCCTTGATGACCTGTTGTGATGGGGGGAGACGAGGCGGGCCAATCACGTCCGCGTGATTCGGTATTCACCACAGTAACATGGGATGGCTTGAGCCATTTTGCCGATTATAAAACACATTTGAAGCGTTTGTCAGATCATGCTAAGCGATTGAGAATATCTTTACCAGAAAATATTGAATCACTGATTAGTGAACATTTTTTGGCAATCCTGCCACTTGAAAATGGTCAACAAAAACAGCCGCTTGGCTTGGTGAAAATTTCTATTGATAGTGATGCAAATGTACAGTTATCCGCAAGACCCATCACATTACGGAATGAAGAAATTGAGGCGGTTACAGTACCTGCTCCAAGATGGAATAGGAAAGTCACTGGAACTAAACATGGCGATTGGGTTCCTTATCACCAAGCGAGGATGAAGGCGGATGATGTTGGTGCAGACCTCGCCTTGTTAGTACATGATTTTTCAATAATCGATGGAGATAGAGCCTCGCCAATATTACTCGATGAGGATGGAGTGGTATGGTATTCTAATAGCGAGTCAGGTGGCGTAGAAAGTATCACGAGAAGTATAATATTAACAAATCTTGAAGAGCATGGATTACCATTTCAAAACGGTAAATTAACGGAAAGATTAGTTGCAAGAGCGCATGAAATGGTGGCTCTAGGAAGTGGCATGGGTGCAAGCCGTATTATCACAATAGATGGCGAGGACATTGGAGGGGCTGCTAATGAACTTACTCAAATCTGTCAACAGATTCTATCCCAACACTATGCAGATTCTGATAACTGGACAAAGATGGTGAGTTGAATGTCTTGTCCAATTCTAAACTTACGCAATAGGCTAAACGATGAGGGGTTGCTTGGAAAAGACGCAACACAGTATGGCTCTCCTGATTCTGTAATCCTGCTATCAGGTGGACCTGCGAGTCATCTAGCGCGCCATTCATTTCTTTGTGGCCCAAGTTCTAAACGTGTTGTTATCAAGCAACCAAGTAGACAGAAAATAGCCGCACAAGCGCCAACTGATGCATTGAATGGCGAATTTAATCTTGTCATCAAAAAGCAACAATTTGTCGCCGAGATTGAACAATGGAGACATGGTTGCTGGTATCATTCAGACTCTATCTCATCGGATGGGTTAGATGATTTGTTCATTAAATTAAGACAACATAGCATTGAGGCAGAGTTCGTTTCTAATTCAATCATCAGCGACCAAACTCTTCCAAAGCGGCCTTTTTGGAGTGGGGGGTTGGCATATGATATGTTACAATGGACTCAACCAATCGCTTTGCAAAACCCACCTGCAGAAGGTTCACTGCTAGCGATTCTTTGGTTGATTGACAAAGTGGTCATACATGATAAGAACACTCAACAATTAGATGTCTATTCATTATCTGATGATGAATGGTCCAATCGAGTAAACAATATTATTTCTGACTTTGATAATCCTATATTTGAACCACCAATATTGCCAAGTGGAGAAATTAGTGAACATAGTAGCCATAGTGATGAAGAGCATGAAAAGGTTGTAAATCTGATTCAAGATTCAATTCGTTCCGGCCAAGTTTACCAAGTTAATTTTGGTAGAAAATGGAGTGGTAATTTGCTCGACCATCCAAGTGATGTATTTGACCGTCTTTCAATTGAAAACCCTGCACCATTTTCTGCATATATTGAAGCGGAAGATATGGGGTTTGCATTAGCTTCAAGTTCACCAGAAACATTGCTGAGATGTAATGATGATGAAATCAACACCGCACCAATAAAGGGCACTTGTCCAAGAGGCAGGAGTAGTGAAGAAGAAGAATTACTACGTATTGAAATGTTAGCAGATGAAAAAGAAAGAAGCGAACATAGAATGTTAGTTGATTTAATGCGTAATGATCTCTCTGAAGTTTGTTCTGTCAGTACAGTAAAGGTTGATAGGTTCGATGTAGAGGTTTATGCTGATGTTCAACATTTGGTTAGCCACATTAAAGGTTCAATATTACCCAATAGAAACGGAATAAATGCAATTCAAGGTATTTTTCCTGGAGGCAGTATTACTGGATGTCCAAGAACCGCAGTTTGTGCTGCAATAGACCAATTAGAAGGACAACCACGTTCCTTTTGGACTGGTTCAGTCGGTTGGATTGACGTGTTTGATGGTTCTAGTTCTTGGAATATTTTGATTCGAACATTAGAGGCTCGTAGAAATAGAAACCTTTGGAGTGGAACAATTGTTGCCGGAGGAGGAATCACGATTGCAAGTAATCCAATGGCTGAAGTCTCCGAAGCGAAATGGAAGGCTGTTGCTCTGCGAAGAGCATGTGGCTGGATTGCAACGGATGAACAAAAAGGCCATTCTGCACAACTGAGCATCTATCCACAGATTGCTGAAAGTAGTGATATTAATGAATTTGAAGATGGACCTCTTGGCGAAGTATTTCAACTTGAAGAAATTCGTAATTTGATACGAGATGATTCGACGCCAATTACCTCTTGTGGCGTATTATTAGTTGATAATCTGGATTCATTTACCTATAATATTGCACATAGTGTTGCAATTCTTGGGCATAATGTCACTATTATTCGTGGTCGGGGAGCGATTGCAGATGTATTTTCAGAACCAACTGCATTATTTGATTTACTGGAATTGTTAAACCCAACTCACTTGATATTAGGCCCTGGTCCGGGAAATCCATCTGATTCAGAATTGACTATGGCTATATCCAATCATGCTCTTGCAGGACAATTGAAAATGCCAATATTGGGAGTTTGCCTTGGACATCAGGCGTTAGCGGAAGCAAGTGGAATGAATGTAATACGGGCCCCATTAGGGCCTGTTCATGGCACTCCAAGGCCGTGCCATCACAATTCAAGTGGCATTTTTGGTGGAATGAATTCTCCTACGGATTTCACACGCTATCATTCCTTGGTAGCGGTGGATGAAAAATCACAATCTGATTTTGTTATTTCAGCCACCGATCAAAGTAAATCAATCATCATGGCACTCCAACATCCAACACTAGCGATTTGCTCTGTTCAATTCCATCCAGAATCTGTCGGGTCCCCGAATGGAGGAGTATTGCTGGCTAATTTCTTGAAGATGTATGCGGATGCTTGAAGAATCTAGTCCGTCTGGGCTTGGTTGAGGGAACACTTTGCCTACCTGCCGTTACTGCTCCAGCATATATCCACGCGACTTTTTCATACATGGAAATGGACCTCGAACACAAGTTTGTGTTCGCTGTGGAGTTGAGCAAGGTTTGATTACCGCTGAAGAGGCTCCAACTCTATTCAACACTTCACAAAAGAATGCAAGATTCAGTATTGTTGCACGTAGATACAGTATGTTCCTTTATCTGCCAATTTTGTGGATTTTCTGGTCTACTTCACTATCAGGAGTTGCTCCTTGGGGTATGTATTTCCTCATAGTTCTAATCTTGTTAACACTGATGGCCCCACTTTGGTTCATCTACCGCTCTTCCCAATTCTCTGGAGATATGGCGCGATTAACTCCTGCCTATGAACGCCCAGAGGGTCATTGATTCTATTATTCAATCATAACTGAATCAGTTTGTATAATTCCCATGCAATCCATCCGGGAATAAATCCGGCTACTACATCTACGACATAGTGCTGCTTTGTCCAAAGTGCACTTAGTGCAATAATTACTGGAAATAAGAATGGCCAGTTACCAACTTCTGGAACATTGTTCCAAACATGGAATGCAACTAATGTAGCGACTGATACATGCATACTTGGAAAACAGTTGGTATTATCATCGTACTTTTGAACAAATTGCATAAAACGAACACTACGGGTTTGTTTCATCTCGCTGAAATCTCTCCAGGCAGCTGGTGTTTCTACTGGATAATAACGAAAGAAGGCCATTTGAATGAATAACAAAAAGACGAAGGACATGAATGAATAATTATATTGTCTCATGTTATCAATCGTCAATACTGTTGCAACAATCATTGGATAATACAAACCAGAATATAGCCAAACCCAAGAACCTTTGAATTTGAAAAGTTTGTCAACTTTCATATCGAATTGTTTTGCAGGTTTTATCATATGGTTTTGTGTTAGAAAATAAAATTGATACACTCCAACAATTAGAAAAATTGTCATCGTGATAGCGACAATTAGATCACCTAATGGCATCATATGTCGCCGTCTCTAATTTTTCACCTTCAATGTTGTGATGATTTTCACCTAAAGGAGTGTCTTTAGCTCCTTCACTGTTTACTACCGCTTAGGATTTGGCGTGAATTTTTAGGACATCTCCGTCACTTAATTCGTGTTCTGCGCCGACTACTCTCCTAGTTCTTCCATCAACGCCTTTGATAAAACCGTCACCTAAGTCTGAATGAACTTTGTAAGCGAGAGGTTTTGCTTGAATGGCATTGGCTACGACAAAGGCGTCTGGTAACACTTTGCCATCCCCGTCAGTCCAATGCAATTCATCTTGAACAGGGTACACAACAATGTGGTCTAATTCATCGAAGAGAACTTTGTCAATTATTGTTGCAATACCTGTGCCTTTATTGGATTTTAAGCGCTCCTGCATATGTGATAATGCTTTGAGTTGTGCTTCATTCAAGCTTGCTTTATCAAGTATCTCGAACGTTTCTTGCCCGCTGATATAATCTATCAATCCTGCAGATTGCGCCCTTCTTAATGCTAATTCTACATCGGCCATGCAAGGAATTATTGCTCCATTTGAAGTTATGTTTTGTAGCGCCCCTTCAGGTGCAATGTCGCATTTATTTGCCGCAATATGAATTGGAAATAGAGCGATACGGACTCTGATTGCTAATTTGTTAATAATCTCGTCTTGCCAATTCCAAGGTTGGCCACAATCTCCAACTTCATTTTTGAATTCATCATACGCATTGGCAACCGTATTGAGATTTGCACCCAACCCTGTCAATCTTTCATGAATAAACGAGACCAATCCTTTCTCTCCTTCTGCTTGGACTCTTCTTACTCCTCTTTGCCAACCATCCATAAGTATTCCAGAAATCCACGCATCCAATTCATTGGCGAGAAACTCTATCTCCTGATTAATTCTTAATTGGGCATCTTCTTTTGTTTGCCCTGCTCCAATCGGGTTTCCTTCAATATCTGTAGATCCTGCTGCATCAACTACCTGAATTAGTGCATCGCTATTGGCCAAATCGGACAAGAAGGCATTACCTCTTCCCTTTCCTTCACTAGCACCTGGAACAAGTCCTGCCACATCCACTAAGAAGCATGGAACCAATCTACGGAAGCCAACACAACTTCCTGTTCTTGGCTGACAAATGCTGCCTTGGCGTTGGTCCTCATCTGATATTGGTTGTAAACGACCTTCTGATTCTAATCGTTGCCTAATATCTTTACAGGGGCATGGCTTTCTCGCTTCAATAAAAGCCACACCAACATTCGGTTCTATTGTACAAAATGGATAATTGGCAATATCAACTTTGGCAAGTGTCGCTGCACTGAAAAAAGTGGATTTGCCTACATTCGGTTTTCCGACAAGACCGATGCGCATGGGGAATCCCCCTTCACGCCTCAGAGATACGGGCGACCAAATCTTTCTTTGTTCCAGATGCATCTAAGCCCAAAGAAGTTGCAAGTTCAACCAATTCCACTTTCTTCATCTTGTTGAGGTTGGTTTTGGAAGGAACTTCAACTGCTACGTCGGCTTCTTTTGCTGGAGTTGCAGAACGGATCTTTGCAATTGCGATATCAAGTTCTGGCAAGTTGATTTTGCCATCGCCGTCAATATCAATGGCTGAAACAAGTGCGCCCATTTCCCAAGGAGGGAGATTTGCAATCTCGGTATTTTTCAATGCCATTTGGAACTCATAAGCATCTATCATGCCAGAATCATCTAAATCAATAGACTTGAAGAATTGGAAAATTGATTGTTCAGAATTCGATAAGTACTCAGCGAGCATTATCAATTCCTTAGCAACCTCTTCCTCGGATTCTTCTGTTGCTTCTTCGGTTACTTCTTCGATTGCTTCTTCTACTTCAGGGACCTCGGTAATCTCATCATTGTGAAGTGTTGCTGAAACTGCAATTACTGTGCTTCCACCTTCGTCCTCTTCCATTTCCCCAACTACAAGTGTTGTGTCAATTCCAACTCCTCGCCCAAGTAAAGTACGAATTGTCGTAGTTCCATCACCCATATTGTAGGTATCAATATCTGAAACTGATGATTGTGTATGGCTTGAAGTTCGTTGCGAAGAACTTGTTCTGATTACAATAAGTGTTGCCAAAATTGCCCCGATTGCTGTGAAATAGAACAGAGCTGCTCCCACTAGATAGAATCCTCCAGTTTGTGCAACTGCATCTTCAACGCCTGAATTAGCAACTGCTTGTGTAGTAAAGTCTCCGAGTAAATTTGTCATTGTGGTAGCAAAACCTCCGAATAATACAAACCATACTGTTAGATTTGCCTTACTTGGTTCGGAAAGGTCTTTGTTACAGGCTAATGGATAGGAAATATATGCGCCTGAAAGAATCATCAAACCACCGACTGTCCATAGGAATCCCATGTCAAGTGTTGTTGCCATATCTCCGAGTTGTCCGGTTCCAACAAAGACATCCATTCCTGTAAAGAATGCACCAACTGCATAGAATGGCATCAATACCATTGCAAGTGTTGCTGCTAAAGCCCCTGGACTCTTGACGATGGCAGAAGTATTGCCACTTGCGGTGAAGAGCAAGTTGATGCTACCTGCGATAATTGGTAATAGACCAAGTGTCATGATAATCGCACCAAGATTGATTAGATTTGCAGAAGCGTTCGCTGATGCGATAAAGAAAGGTGGTAATGTAACGAATAATAGCAAGAGGTTTGCTTTGCGCATGGAACCTGACCAAATTGGTGTACCTGATGTCATTGGAATCACATGGTATGCAACTGAAAAGATGAGGGCTAAGAGAACCCATGAACTACCTATTTGTCCTGCAAGCCAAACCGTTTGAGTTGAGCCAATCAGTTCTCCAAAGAATCCAAAGAACATTGACAAGATGAAAGTTAAGAGTGCAAAAATAAGGAACCAAGCACTTGTTGAAACTTCTTCGTCCCCTCTATTTGCAACTGTAAGTAGTACATTTACAAATAAACCAGCGACGATCATTGCAACTGCTAACTTGGAAACTGCATCGATTAAAACAACATTCATTGCACTGTCAATATCTTGGCCGAGTAGCCCTAATAGTGATGGCAATAGTGCTGCAAGAATTGTTGTTAGAGTAAACAAAAATGCTGATAGTGATGCACTTGCTTCACTTGCCATCTTTCCATTACTGCTGCGTGAAATTGACATCAGCCCTGCTCCTACAAGCGTTGAAAATACTGCAACTCCGAGGAACTTGGTAGTAGTTGTTGTTAGTGCATCGCCATTCTCATAAGACCAGCCAATACTTGCAAGTGAATCCAATGCTGCTGGGTCATAATGATGCCAAAGACCTAGGAATCCACAGATTGAAGAGAATACGAACCAAAGCATTCCAAAATTAATCCATGTTCTAGCTCCGCTTCCTGGTTTATCTTCGAATAAGTCAACCAATCCCGCAGGGGCTTTGTTTAGAATGAAAAGAGAAAATTGACGTGCTGCATCAGACATGCTGCCAATTCCTTTCGCTGTGTAATTGGCTGTTGCCCACATTGTGAGCACAATCAATGTAGTTGCAATAAATACTTCTTCCATACATGACACCTCCTTAATCCAATAGGACCTCTCCTAATAGGCTAGAGACGATTACAGCGACTCCCGCTAATAACCCAATCAAGTAATACCAAATTCCGGAACCTCCCAAATTTCCAATCAATGGAATGAGGTCGCTAAGTAATGGAAGGGAGTCCCAGCCAAACACATTAGAAAATAGTGCTAACAAACCGATTACGCCTACAAATAACAGAGTCAATAGTACGCGGCTAGTTGATGGTTCTCCGTTTCCGGTAGTCACATCTGGTAGTGTCGTGGTGTTTGTCATCGTCCTAGTCTCCATTTGACCCCATAGGGGTCATTCCGTTCCACTTGAAGTTCGGTAATAAGTGTTAACTTGATACATCGTCGTTAAATTGCTCATTGAACCTTAATTTTCACAACGAGCGTAAATTTTCAAGTACATTACCACGACGGCTTTTTGAGATTCCTAAAGGAGTGGGTAATGTCTCTTCCAAAGCGATTTCTGTGGCCCAATTCATTTGGCATTGACATTCCAATCCGTCAAACTCACGCAAATCACCTGAAACTGCGTAGCGCTCTATCGCTGCAACTACATGAGAATCGCATTCACCACAATTGTGAGCTCCGCGAACTTTTCCTCCTGCAGTAGGGTGAACGATGAGGCGAGAGATTTGATCTGCATCACCATTATGCCCGCCATCAGGATGGATTGTCGGGTGGGCTCGCTTAATCATCTCAACGAGTGACCATAACCAAGGTGGGCGGTACTCATTATTTCTGTGCAATCTATCAATTATTGTACCTCTTTGAATATTCATTGGATTTACTGAAATTTCATCACTCTTCGCCGCTACTGCTTCAATCCATTTCACACTGTGATTTAGAGCATCTGCTTCAGACATAAATGGTGGTTTGAACATTAGATATGTCTTTATTCGAATATTGAATTTTTGCATATTGGCAACTGCTCTTTCCCACGATTTAGTGGTAAATCCCTTGTTAACATGGAACCTTAATACCTCGTCATCATATGCCTCTAAACCGATTGCTACGGCGAAGTTTTGGTTTATTTTTGAAGCCCAAGCCAGTTTTTCTTCAGTCATTTGTTCACAACGGCTCTCGACAATCAATTCCTTGCCTAAGCGCTGACAATCTGCTAGGACTGTCTCTTGGAATTCCACTGGAATTTCTCTATCCTCTAACAGGCTACCTGAAGTATAGACCTTAACCATTTGATGGTCTGCAAAATCATTGAATTTGTCCTTGGCATGTTGCCATTGTGAATGTAAATCTTCATTGGTAACATCATCACGAGTATCGTTAAAATATCCGCAAAAGGTACAGCCTGAACTCCACCACCAATGACATCCTTTTGTTCTAAGAATTACTGTAACTGCACTACAAGGTGTGCCATCTGCTGTAGTTTCTGGGGTGTAATAAACAGTGGCAGGCTCGCTTGCATCCCATGATTGTTGACGCTCTTTAGCCCAAGGAGTATTTGCTGGTGCTTTAATCAAATCATGAATGCGTACACCCTTGTTACTCTTGCCAAGCAAAGTAAGTGAAACAGGCTTGTTCATGTCTCTTCCTCAGTTGTTGGGTCAACCCTTTATCCTTCAATGCACCGATTAATGAAATACGCTCATTCTTCAACAGGTGTGTAAAGAATTGATGAGCCCGCCATTACGAATTGGCCTTTTGGATGTGCTTCATCACCGTCTTCTGCTGAAATTACATTGACATTGAATTTAGATGCTTGAACTCGAACATCAACTCTTGAGCCCAATCTTATCATTCCAAACCTTTGGCCACGACGAAGAGTTACGCCCTGACTTACCCAAGGAACAATTGTTCTTGCCAATGCTCCAGAGATTTGCATGACTTCAACTATTGTTCCATCTTCACCTTGAAATATTGAGCGAACTCTTTCATTGTATTGACTTTCTTTTTTGAATGCTGCAGCAAACGGGCCGCGTCGCATACCTTTGCCCGTTCTATGCTCCATCGCAGTGATTGTACCGGCGAGCGGTGCGCGGTTTACGTGAACATCTAGTGGTGACATGAACACAGCGATTCGCCAAACATCTGTTTCTTTTTCTTCACCTTTTGGAACTGCTTCAAATTGCTGCTCAGTAGAAAATGTCAATGGATTCTCTAATGGTTCAGGAAACCAATCTCCAGTCAATTTATCATTTGTACATTTTCCAGATTCTAGTTCTTTTTTACTCGGACGACGCCCTATTGCCCTCTCTCTCTTGGCGAACATAACATGTCCATCTGCCGGTGAGGTGATGATTCCTTGTTGTGAAGGTATTTTTCGGTCTGGGTCTCTCCAGAAATTTGCGAAGAAGGCGGAGAGCATCAAGCAAAATATTCCGAAGAGAGGCACAAGCCCGCTTAGTGGATCTATGATTGCTCCTACGACTACAGCGCTAACGCCCATCATCATTGGGATAATTACCGGGCCATGCCCGCCATGGGCCAATCCACCCATTGAAACACCTCAATCATCAGACTCTGTGTCTGCTTCTTCTGATGCTTCTTCTGGAGCGTTTTCTTCTTCTTCTGGTTCGTCGATGATATCTACAGATGATGTTTCTTCAGCGACTGCTTCAGCCTCTGATTCTTCTTCTGATAATTCGGTTGCTCTAACTTCAATCATTTCTTCAACCCGTTCATTGAATGCTCTTGACATGTGTTCGCTTTGACGTTCTGTTTCAACAGCGCGTTCAATCATTGTATAACGCTCCTTTATCGCCTTGTTAAGGTCCTCAAACAATGACATATGGGATACATACCAATCGTCGCGAGCTTTCATCTCTGCAACTGCTAATTTCAAATCGGTATCAAGTTCTTCAGCGATTCCGAATATTTTTCCAACACGGTCCTTTTCCTTCGAAAATTTCTCTTCCATTTTTGCTAATGCAGGCTCTAAGCGTTCAACTTGCTTTCCACCTTTTACTGCTTTAAATTCAAGTTCTCTAATTCTAACTTCCTTTTCAGTTAGAAGGGCATCTTGAGTCTCTTTTTGAATCTCACGATCAATTATTTCATTTTCAAGAACTTCAATTTCAGCCTTCGCATCTTCTAATTCTTTTTGTTGTGCTTCGTATGCAGCGAAAATCTTCAACAGACGCTCTTTTTCTGTTTCATATTTCTCTTCAAGTTCTCTAATTCTTACTTCTGGAGTGATAGTTCCCTCGGACATAATCTCACCTTTAGGCACAGCCTATATCTTAACCCACTAGCCACTTCCCTAAGAAACCGACGCATAAAGGGTCGCAAAGTTAGCATATCTTAGATGCAATTTCGGTGCCGCATTAAGAGTTGTGAGCAGCATGTGCTGCGATTACTTCGGCAACACAACCAGTTACTGCTTTACTCGCAGGAATATGTGTGAATTCATTCGGACCATGTGCATTTGATTCGGGGCCCAGTATTCCTGTAATCATAAATTCTGCTTGTGGGAATTGCTGTTGTAACATTGGCATGAAAGGAATTGTTCCTCCCTCTCCCATGAATTGAACTGGGTTTCCATAGTGATTGTTACTCGCTTCTATCAATGCAGAATTGAGCCAATCTGCTAGTGGTTTTGCATGGAATCCATCTGCTGGATGTTCGGTTTCCCATGTGATGTGCGCACCCTGTGGCGGGTTCTCAGTAAGTGTTTTTGCGATTAATT
>JABIGP010000248.1 GCA_018650105.1 Methanobacteriota archaeon | reverse complement strand
TGTATGCGCAAAGTGCAGGACCTTCGTCCATTGAATTACATCCATGGGTATAGCCATATCCTCTAACGGCAGCTACGGTACCCAATCTTCTTTCAACAAAGTCAATTCTGTCCGAGATTGTTTTTGGATGTGGTTGGTTCAGTGTTGCTTCATAAAAATCGCGTTCATAGAACCAACCTGAATCAACATTCAAGGCTTCTTTGTCAACTTCAGTTGGGTTTAATCGCGTGGTTAATACCAAAGGAGCATCCATTAATCCACCCCTATTTGCTGGAAGAATTTCTCTACTGAAATTTAGTAATCCATCCATCAATAGCATAATTGCATCTTCATCACCATCACAATTTCTTCTCTTTGCGGCATGGAATAGTGGGTGTGCATAACCTCCTGAACAATCGGTCCAGCCAATAATTCGTGAAAGCACTCCTCCGGATGTGTGTGGGGCTAGAGCACAGATTAATTGACCAACTAAATCATTAGGAGTTTCTACATTGTAAAAGGGCTCCATTTTGTAATGGCGCGTCAACACTTCGTCAATGAATTTTGCAGCCTTAACGAAATAATCGCCAGCATTTTTCGCAACAATAAAATCTTGGGGGAAGATTTCTAACATTTGTTCATCATCCAGTAATTCATTACCATGACAATCATGAGTATATCCTAATTCCTTCAAAGTTTTCCAAGAGACACTAACTTCCCTTGGTGTAAAATGTGTAATCGGGACATCTGACATATCGTACCTAATTGTGCCATCACGGAATACGGGTAAATCAAATTGAGCCCGCAATATTCCTTTTTCAATAGCCTCGGGTGTTTGGTCCCTGCTAGCAATTTTCTTCATACACTTTATTTGTCTTGGAATTCTATCCAAGCCCAATTTGATTCTAGCATCTTCAATCAATGTCGTGAGATTGACATTTTGAACTTCTCCTCTTCTACGCTTCTTTTTGTCTTTTGAAACCGCCATCAAAGTTCTTCCGCCACAAGTTAACCCTGCTTCTTCCTGCCCGTCTTGGTTTGGAATTCGATGATGACAAATTACCATTGGAGATATTTTTCCACATTTTGTACAAGTCCTTTTACCCATTTGTACGTTAATTGATTCTTTTTCCATAGCATTTGCTAATAGTCTTTGATTTCCACCATTTAATTCGATTGGGAATAATGTATGAGTCCTAGGATTCATTACGCGGGGGGCGGCTTTTTCTGGCCGACCCATTCTGCATCCAATTCTTGTCGGGGCACTATGCTCCCACCTCAAATCTGAAATCTTTCGAATCTCAATCAAGATTCCATCGACTGAATGATCGTCTTCATGAATTTGTGATGCGAGGTATTCAGTAGGGTCAAGTGGACCCTCATCTATCACTTTGTCAGAAGCCTCTTTGCCAACTTTGTCGGTTTCACTGATGTTAAGGCCGCGTTGTCTTGCATCTGTTTCTGCAGCGATTCTTACCGTTGCTTTTTCTTGTTCCAACTTATTTTGTCTCGCTCTTTCACTGACTAAAACGGTGTGTGCGCCCCTTAACTCAGTGATTCGTTGCAAAAAGCGACTCTTTGCATCCTTTATGCGTAATGGTGCTTCGCCATCACTTGAAAATCCAAACCCTTCAACCATCGCCGGCCATCCACTTGTTATTACCAAATCATCGCCATCATGATGATGTGATAAGCCCAGAATCATTGCACTTGCTTTGGCAAAGCCATGTTGAATATATGCCCATCCTTCGGGCATTTCATCAGCAAAAATAGGTGCTTCGAGTTTAACTTCAAGTCCAGGAATCGTTTCCGAATCAAAATCTGGAAGAACTTCTGGTTGCAGAATATCCATCTTTTTGGCATCCCATCCTTTGACTCCTCCGATGATTCTGAGTTGTCTTGATTCGGGCAATGGCATAGCATTCAGTGATTTTTCAGATTCTACTATGCCATCCTTTACAGTACCGAATGGTTCTATTTTCGCATCTTCAATCATGTCGATTAGTGCCGGTGTCCATTCTATTGGCAAGTCTAAGAACCAAGGATTATGTGGTGGAGGTAATGAAGTTTTGAAGCGGATTGCAATATCTCTTGCTTCATCCCAATTAGGTTGCAATTTTGTTAGCGCATTATGCCAATTCCTGCGGATATGGAATTGGGCATTTTCATCTTCGCTATCCTCAGGGTGTATCCCTGGAATTCCTTCTGGCAATTTCAAACGGTCACGATTAGATAATTCGATGAAATCATCAATTGCTTTTTGGGATGATAATTCTTCGATTAAATCACTTGCCCACCAATCATTACAATATCCTGCTGGAACTAATTTTTTGTTATTTTCCATGAATTCACCATAGCCAAGAACCAATTCACCATTGTCCCAAACCATCGAAACCTTATCGCGAATCGTATGGAATGATTTGGCATCATCCAGTCGTAAAAAGCGCCCATCTCGCAATACGACCCATGGCCCATCTGTATCATCTGATGGAGTAATTGCGCAAGCTTTTCCAGGCCGCTCAATCTTCATTTGTGTACCTATTGTAATGAAATCATCCATCGCCAACATACATGCTGTATTCGCTGATGCTGCTGCGAGTCCTGAAGGACGACTGCGCCCATATCTAAGTCGGAATCCGCCGGGTTGTAAGGGGGCTCCAAAGACAGGCCTTCCTGCAATAATATCCTTCATAAATTTTGTAATTGGAGCGACTTTTCTTGATTTGAATTTGTTAGCGCTGCCACTATTATCATCTTCTTTTCCTCTGCTAGCGAATTTTGAAATAAATTCCCATCCAGCAATCTTCATTCTTTCAGTATGCTTTTGGATTTTTGGCGCCTTTAGACACATTCCTTCTCCGATGACAAGCAATACACCACCGCGTATTCTCGCCTCATCGATATTTCTTACTCGCCCATATCCTGCACATTCGATACTTTCTGTGGATTCACCATTGATCATTATCGGACAAGCCTTGACAATCTCTTCAATTTCATGCGGAGGTGGTCTGTATTGCAGATTGCCTCGGTATAATCCGAATTCTTCCTTTACACGTTCAATCTCGGGTTGGGTTGGGATATAATGTCCGACATTTAATTCGCGCCTAATCATATCTGCAATCAATACTGCAAGCGCTTGGGCAGTACCTCCTGCTGCTCTAATCGGTCCGGCGAAATGAACGGATACGAATTGGGAGCCGTCAATATTATTCAACAATCTAACTTCTGAAATCCCTTCTAATGGCGCTACCAGTACTGCTTCTGTCAATATTGCCAAACCGACTCTCAATCCTACATCAATTGAAGTTTGCAAGTCGTGGCCCTGCCCTCTAAATCCCCTTGCTACCGATTGTGCCATCATTATTGAAGTGGTTTCCCTATCATGGATTGCGAGTAATTCTCTGATATCATTAGCGACTTCATAGCCATCTAAGTATTCAATGAGCAATTTTTCTGTTCTTCCAGCAAGGTCTGCCGCCCTTGGAATTTCTACGAAGTCGCGATGGTCCATTCCCAGAGACCTCGCAGATTCTGCAATGGCATATGCTTCGTCCGCTCGCTCATCAAGCCATTCATGGTATGAATTCATTTCTCGTTCTAAAAGCTCAAGGTCAATGCCGAGTAGAGGGTTATGTCCTCTAATTTTTGCAGTGCCCCCAACATCGCTCATAGCAATCTATGCGCACTGATAGGCGACCCCTTATCATAAAGTCGGTGAAATAATTTCAACATCACTAGTGGATAATCAAAGCAAACTTCATGTCCATCGGACAAGAGGATTGGTTGATGACGGTTCATCCAGCGTTGAGAGAGCACCC
>JABIGP010000084.1 GCA_018650105.1 Methanobacteriota archaeon | reverse complement strand
CTAGATTAACAAGAACGACGCCACAAGAGGTCTCCATGTGTAAAGGAAAGGAGGCTTTGTTGAAGTCACTTGCGGCTTTTAGTTAGGGAAACATATTCTTGATGGTGGCCAGCACATCACATTATGGGGGGCGGCATAGGGGTGATGGAAAGAGCAGGTTTGCCGAATTTCAAACGTATCATTGCAGATTCCGATTTGGATGGATTATGTGCGGCAGCAGTTCTCAAGACAGTCAATCCAAACGCAGAAGTTATTTTTGCCCATGCAGCATTGATTCGCTTAGGAGCAATGGATTCACAAATAGATGAGACCACGGCAATAGTGGATTTACCTTTCCATGAAAATTGCGGATGGTATCTAGATCATCATCAGACAAACCGTCCAACAAAAACCCAAGAGGAGAAATTTTCTGCCAAGGGTGGAGTTTGCCATTGGGAGGCAACTCCAAGTGCAGCAAGGTTGGCATACGATTTGGTATCTCCATATCTTGATTTGAGCCACCTTGATGAAATAATGCCAATTGTAGATGATATCGACTCGGGAGGAATCTCTAAGGAAGATTTTCTGGCTGATGGAAAAATACTACAGTTATCACGTTCTCTTTCACTAAAGCACCCTGAACATCTGCAAAATGTGTTAGACCTATTATCCTCGGGAGTCCGTTTGAAAGAGTTACTACAGGACAAAAACATTTCAAAGCATGTTGATAAAGCCAAATCCGACAGAATATTAGCGCAGAGAATTGTAGAAGAGAATACTACTATTGTTGATAGATTGGCGATTTGTCGTATGGAAGAAAAAGGAGTTCGCTCCAATGGATATTTGGTAACAGCTTGGGCTGGAGAGAATGCTGACGCTTGCTGTATTATTCACGGTTATGCAGATGGAACAATAGATAATCCGGAAAGGCCAGCACTATCTGCTAGTTTCTATGCTAATTCATTCATTGAAAACGGGCAAGACCGATATGATTTATCGCGTTTAGCTACATCTCTGGACCCAACAGGCGGCGGTCATGCAAATGCTTGTGGTTGCCGAGTTTCAAAAGCGGGAATAGAGAGTGATTTACAGCATTGGCTATCACTTTGGACAAAAAGAGAAGCTCTACTAAAAACCGAATATATTGAATAAATATTGTTGGGCTAACTTTTATGAGGTAGCGCGACCCCTATTGCATCATGAAGCAGTCACAGCGAACAGTTTCCGTCGTCCTTTTGGCGACATTATTAGCCCTATCCGTCGTACCACAAGGTGCCATGGCTTCAACCCCGACAAATGTAGTATCATACGGAATGGAATATGATTGGTCTAACCTAGACGGTGATATCGAAGGATTCACTGACTTAGATCTCAATGATATTCTTGCAGATGTAATGGATGCTGCAACGACAGCAGGATTTGACCTCATCGTTGCAGAAATTACAACTGGTTCTTCCAGTATGTATGTGTTATCAGAAGAAGATCATACCGCGCAAACTGTCAATGGTCTCAGTGGAGATGTTACGTCAAGAACAACAGATTTGACGATTAGACATGGAATGTTAGCAGATTCAGCATTGTATACACAATGGAATGAGACTACTTTTGGTTCAATAGAACCTACAGGATTTGATATAGAAGCAAGTTATGATGTTGATAATACATTTACAGTAGATGCACTATATGTAGAATATTTTGATGCTACTACCAGCGAATTGGTTGGTGCAGATTTGGATTTCTCCATAAATGCAGGAATGGGTGCTGAATTCACAGTTCTCGCTGAAGTTGAAGGTAGTGGAGAACTTCTTGATGTTGACTTTGGAATCAGTGCAAGCGCAGATATTGGCCTAGACTCTTCTCACACAGAATGGAGATTAAATGAAGGCAGTGAGTTGTACACCATTGTTTCAACTGAAGATGAAACAGAATGGAACTGCATTGAAACAGGCTCTACATATTTGTGGGCTGATGTCAACGACGAGTGTGGGGAGATGGATGGAACTTATTCCGCTTCAATGAATTATGCCTTTGATTTATCAGGTATTCCAACTGAAGAATTCGGAATGGCTGTAGGTGAATTTGATTTCAGTCTTTCAGACACCCTCTCTAATTCAGGAATCTTTGAGGTCACAGAATCTGAATTGGCAGATAGTGGCATGTATTTTGAAATGTCTGACTCGCTATCAGTTGATTTAGGAGATGGCAGTTCAACTACAGTCAGATTCTGTAACAGTTGTGGCCCAGCAAATCCGTTGATGTTTTGGATGATGAGTCATGTTCTTGAAGCTTCAATGACTGAGACCATAGAAACATTCGGCGAAGATATTGCAGACGAAATGGACATGGAATTAGGAGAACTAAATCCGTTCAACGATGATGCTGAGGAGGAGTCATACGACCCGTACGAATACATGCATCTATGTGACAATGGAAACTATGTTGAACAATGGCAAGTAAACGATGACTGGGATGATTGTGGAGATAATTCTGATGAAGGAGTTGTTATGGGTTCTTCTTCAATGGATTATGATAGTGCTTCAGATGAATTAGAGATTTCCGCTTATTTCTGGGAATTAATGGAACCAACCTTCATTTGTGGAGATGGCTCAACTATTTCTTTTGATTATGTAAATGATAACTGGGGAGACTGTCCAGACGGTGCGGATGAACAATGGTTGGACATGGGCACACCTAGTGACTACTCTGACGATTGCCAAACATGGGATGATTCTGGCTGTTTCGGTTCAGAAGTAAATTGGTTTGATTGCCAAGATGGTTCAACACCTTGGATACATCAAGTGCGTGATGGCTTTAATGATTGTCCCGATGGAGATGATGAAGGACTTGTTGTTTATAATGCTGAAATAATTGTTACAGATAATAATGGAAACATTGTCACTAGTTTGCTCGACGATGTGACTAATTGGGATTCCTCTGTTTATTCTGTATATAGTTCTGCAGGACTCTCTTCTGCATCGCAAGTTTGCGCTGACGTCACACTTGATGATTCATACGGCATGACAGTATACACAGACAATTATTGTCAACATACTGGAATGTATATTGATGACATCGATGCCTATGATGGAGATGGCTTGAGTATTGAAACTTGGGTAGCCATTCAGGATACTTCTGGAACTACAGGATATACTGTTGAGATTTCAGCAATGGAAGTTGGTTCTACCACTGCAACAGACTCAGTCATGCACGCAATAGATGGTGGCGATTATAGCAACTATTTCGAAGACAATTTAGCAGTTACATCAGAAGGAGATTATGTAGTTGTAGTAGACATTTATGATGATACTGCAACCCTACATTCATCTGAAACATCAGAAGAATTTTCCGTTGAAGACGAACCGCAACCAAGTCAGAAATTGATGGATATCGGAGATGCCTTTGCGAATTCTAACTTTGAAAGTGTAATTGAATCATTCGCAACTAATATGGAACAGGTTATTGAAGATCTAGATCCAAGTGAGGATTTCCCTTACGATGATGGTAAAGGAGTATTCCTTTGGAGTAATAGCCATGGTACAATTGTAGGACTTGGTGTATATGTGCACGATGAAACAGCAAACGAGTGGCAAACAATGTTTGGACCTACAACTGCTGGAATGGACAACCCTCCAACAATTCCTGTAAGCATCAATTACTTCACCGGCCAAGCCGCTGTAGATGGTTCAACGACTACGTCAGGACAAACCACACTTGCAGAAATTGTTGATGTCAGTACTCATGACACTGCAGATTTGGAACAGGAACTAATTGATGCTGGAATTGACCCAGCAGATCTAGGACTTGGTAATGAAGGACCAGGACAATCAACCACACCTCCTACAGCAGAAGAACTCGTAGATGAAGGCGGATTATTGCCATTCATCTCACCGGCAGCGGCAATGACTGTAACAATTCTAGCAGGATTGATTGCAGCAGTACGCAACCGTGATGAGGAATAATTCTAACGAATTGTTGATTTTGCTAATTAGGTAGGAAGGGGAATATGTCATTACGACAAACCCCTTCCAACCTTGGTAGTTGGATTAGGGTCTTTGTTGCAGCATTCATAGCTTTGCATATCACCCAATCAGCATGGTTAGTTGTGGAATTTGATGGAGCATACACTGAAGGTAGGCCAGCACCTACTGAATTTCATGCTCTAATTGCAATGGATAAGGATCAAACTCTTGTCGATGTTAGCATTGAAAAAGCAACAGCATTTTTGCTATATACCTATACAAGGAACTCATCTGCAGATGGCACTGAGACATCTACAACGCAAGAAAGCACTGCATCAGGTGAAGATACCAATTATTTGGAAAATAGTAAATCTATAACGCTTCTTTTCTTATTGTTGATAGTATTGAGTGAGATCCTAATAATGATAAATCTTCGTTTTGCCATGCAAATAAGAGCATCTGTATGGACAATTACATTACTATGTTTTGTATTATTATTGCCAATTTCCTTTATTGCTGATTTAGGAGATGGGGATCAGAATTACTATTCTAACGACGAAGATATGGCGTATGTCCACGAATCTTCAAAAACGGATATGGGTTTGTTTCCACTTGGAGTTTCTATTGAAATGGAGTATAGTGGTTATGATTTAGGATTGGTTGCTGCGGAAAATCAGAGTGCTGTAATTGAAAGTCCACCAGAGCCAGGAACTAAGGACGCGCAATCATTCGTCAAATTTGATTCTAAATTTTCTGTAGGCACTGGTAAGAATATTAATTCATTATTTTTATTACCACTAACTTGGTTCTTCCTTCCTGCTGGGAAAAAGGATGAAAAAACAATTATCACAAGTATCTTGGAAAGTGAATGAAATTATTCCGATTCAGTCAATTCAGTGTCCTTCACTTTTTTCTTCGTACTCAAGAACGAAGGACTCCACCAATTCCATTTACCCATTAGTCGCATAGTTGCTGGAACAACTAAGGCACGTACTAAGGTTGCATCGATAAGAATAGCCAGAGCAAGGCCAAGTCCGATTTGTTTGAGGATAATGACTGAGGAAAGTCCAAACGAACCAAAAACAACGACCATAATCGCTGCAGCTCCAGTGATCAACCCACCAGTTTTCTGAAGTCCATTAGCAACTGCTTGAGTATTGTCGCCAGTTCTCTCCCATTCTTCATGGATTCTTGAAAGCATCAATACTTCGTAATCCATGGAAAGTCCAAACACAATACAGAACATTATCACTGGATTACCT
>JABIGP010000147.1 GCA_018650105.1 Methanobacteriota archaeon | reverse complement strand
TCGGCTTCTGTACAATCGTCATTTGCACATGCTATATCTTTGGTATAAGTAGAAAATTTCTCATCTACTGCGTCTTGTACTCCGCCGGTCGAAAGTGGAGCGAATACTGCGAGATTTAGTATCAAGAACATTAGGCCGGCTACAAGCATTGATTTGTCAGATTTTAGAAAGGACATTATTCACGAGAACATAACGCCCCGTTTAGTCATTACCCCGTCCAATACCGAGCGATTGAGGAAATCTGCCATTAATTGATAGGCGGTTTGGTCAAAAACAAATAGGCCTAGGGTTGTTTATGTCGGGCGATGCTACGGAGTTGAATACTCCCGAAAGTTGGCCTGGGCAATTATGGCTTGAAGGGCAAACGATAATTCATCTCAAAGATGAACAAGAACGCCCAACACACATGCCGCGAGGGCCTGCAAAAAATACTGGCCAAGGTTTTCTAAACCCTGCAATGGCTCCGGCTCGGACTCGCTCAGTGCTTCTTTTAGCAGATGCATTAGAACACGATTGGTTAGTGCCTGGCGATAAACCGATTCGGGCATTGGATGCCCTTTGTGCAACTGGTGTTAGAGTTCGCCGTTGGCGCAATGAGATACCTTCTGATTACCAAAACAGATTGAAAATTACTGCTAATGATTTAGATGAGTTCGCAATAGAGTGGACCAAAATCTCCCACATAACCCATCCCCCTGAAGTAATAGTTGAGCAACAATTTGAAGAAGATAGGTACAACAAAACCCGCAGTGGAGAAATTATCAACGGCATTCACATTCAAAGATTAGATGCTCGGGTTGCAATGATGGAGTCTGCTTTCCAATGGGTGGATTTAGACCCGTTTGGCTCTCCTGTAAACTTCCTCGACTCTGCCCTTCAGTGTCTTTCTCGCAATGGCTTTCTTGAAGTCACTGCTACCGATACTGCTGCATTAACTGGCTCTTCACCTTCCAGCATGGCAAGAAGATATGGGGCTAAGGGATTAGTTGATGTCTATGCACATGATGATGCTGTGCGAGTATTGCTTGGGCTAATCGCTACTTCTGCTGCTCGCCTTGACAAAAAAATAAAGCCGGTATTGGCATTATTTGATGGACATCATGTTCGTGTTTCCGTTCAAGTAAAAACAAGTAAAGAAGGTGCTAGTGAAATCTCACACAATATGGGTTGGAGAGTACGCGGTAGTGATGAGCCATACAAATTTGTGATACATCCAAATGCTGACGAATTGAAAAATGCAAGTGGACCAATGTGGATTGGTCCATTATGGGATGCTGATATCGCGGGAAGGATGACTGAAGAAAGGGCTATTCAATTATGTAGTCCTTCAAAGGAAAAATTGCAACATTTGAGAACGACTGGTTTAATCTGGGATGATGATGATATTGAATATTCACAACGAGAATTACGCAGAAGTGTTCGCTATATTGCTGGTGCTGCGGACTTGATGTCAAGGTCGCACCTGCTGATAAATCTCGATTCTATTCCAAAATGGACTGGTGTTGCTGGGGCCCCGAAAATGGAGGCAATAATCTCCGCTTTGCATCAGAATAATTTTGCTGCAGCCAGAGCCCCGGACTTAGAACCAATTTTCGTAACAGATGCTACTTTTGAAGATGTCAAAAAAATAGTTCAGCAAATAAGTTCGCCAAATTAAGGATAATTTCTATAATTAGCACTGCTTAATTGTGGGCGGTAATTATTCATGTCCACCTTCATTGTTTTAGAATTATCCAGCAGTTGTTCAATGTTATCTGGGTGATTTCCTTCAGTCGCCTTTAATGCCTCCGAAATTTGCGACATTATCTTCCAGTCATCTTTACTAAATGTATTTGATTCCAAAACAACAGCCATACTATCTTCTGATTCAACTAAGCCCCATTCACCTTTTCTTTTTTCAACTTCTGTTCCTCTCAGCAACATTAGAGGAAAGGCTTTGATAACTGGGACTTTTCTTATTAAACACCACTCCACTGTTTGCTGAAACGATGCAAGGGTTTGTTTAGGCAAGCCAAAAATTAATGTAATTTCATAATCAATTTCATTTTCAGCTACCTTTTTCAAAACAGTTTCCACTTTGGAAATATTGTTATTACGATTTACTGCTTTTCCTTCAGAATTATGTATTGTCTGCAACCCAAATTCCAATCTTACATTCAATTTTGATGCTTTTTCGATAAAATCATCATTCATCATTTCCGCGCGACATTGTATTGATAGCCTTCCTGTATAGTCATTATCTATGAAATGTTGTAAGACATTGTTGGCCCTTTGGTCGCTATTGAATATCGGATCTAATATTGCTATATCTTGTACTTTTTGTTGACAAAAATATTCTATTTCACTTTGGATCCTACTCGTATCAAACCACTTTTTAACAAGACGTGCTCCTGCTTCCTTATGCTGGCAAAAACCACACTTGAAGGGGCATCCTCTTTGGCTTTCCCAACGAATAAAAATTTGATTGTTTATGTCAATGACGTTTGTCAGCCACGGCGAAGGGAGTATTTCCAAATCTACTTGAGTTTGCTCAAATAGGTCAACATCTCCTGCATAATGTACTCCTTGTAATACTATTTTTTCTTGATGATTAATAATACTAGCAAGAGCAATTTCTCCATACCCTCTAACAAAAATATCTGCTTGTGGATAATTTTCTTCAAGAGTTGGGCCACAATAAGATATTTGTGGGCCGCCGAGAACGATTTTACCCCTAAATCCTGACTCCCTTATTCTGCTTATCAATTGTTGAATTGTATCTTCGGACCACACATATACCCCAAATCCAATTGTTGAAATATTCTTTTTTGTTTGTAATAATTTGAATATTCTATCAAAAATCCTATCAATTGAAAAATCATCGTCATTGATGCATTCAACGATAGAGAATATATTGCATGAAGTGTTGATATTGAGTGACGCCAATAACGATGCATGGCCGAGCGGAATTCTTGGATCTTTGTTACGGCCCCATGGCAATTCCACAAGAATAATAGTATCTTGCAACTGACCTCACCCTCTAATTTCGTGATGAGGTCGCATAATATTAACTAATCTAATACTGGATACAGAATTAATTGATTGATGGATCTCTTCTGTTTTCATCCGTTGATGGCTGATAAAATCCTTGCCCGTCGGCTTGTTGTTGCCCTGTTTGACCTGGCCCTGGAATCATTGTCGTTGATTTCTCAAAGGTTTCTCTAACACTATCTTCAACCGCTCTAGCATTCTCTAATAATTCGGTCAGTGGAATATCCAAACCAGTTAAATCGCTAACTGCTTCAACAGCCAAAGCTGCTGCTCTCGCATCTGGATACATTGGTGATGCTTCTGCTAATAGAGCGGTAACATCAATGCCTAATCGGTCACCCTCACCCAATAAGAAACCTGTAATTCCGGCAACAATACCTTGTTGGATTGGTTCAATTCCAGCCTTGTGTAATCTCTCTCTAGCCGCATCGGATGAACCTACGCCAAATAATTCTCCTGTTGTTATTTCTTTATCTGGTCGTGTGAGTCCATCGATAATTATTAATTTGTCAAATCCACCGCGGGTAAACCAATCGATAACAGTGCTTGCAAACATGATGTCTTTTTCATTCTTGAATTGTATTTCTGAAGTGAAGACTCCTACTGATTCTCCTTGGTACACTCTTACTGGGTGTTTTGGCACCTCGTTATGAATTAATGCAACTGCGGGGAAATCTGCATGCATTACCGTTCCTAATTGTTTCAGATTAAGGCTTGAAATGATATGGCTTGTAGCGATTACACCAACCATTCCAGCAGTGGTAAAACCACATATGGCCACTCCACCTGTTCGTGGGTCTGCGCCTTCGTGAAGTACTAGAGAATATGCTGGCATTCCGCTATCCATACGTTCCACCTCAAACAGTCGTCGCGCCTCTTGACCAAAAGTTCTGCGTCAGTCTTGCCACTCAGCCCAGTCTTCCCAGCCTTGTTCGCGATACCACCAAACACCAACTTCATCTTCGTACCATTCGGTGCCATTTTCATCAACTGTGATGCCATCATCTGATTGTTCTGTTTGTTGCTCTTCTACGGCTTCATCATAATCAGATTCACCATCTACTTCTTCCAACAATTGTGAAGAAGGTCTTGAATCTGGTGCTTCATCTCCGATAGTAGTTCCTTCTGCTTTCAATTCATCAAGAGTTTTATTTGACTTTGGAATGAATGCTTTGGATTGATGTTGGCTCTCTAGCATCTCTTCATCATCAACCCAATCTTCATCATCGAAATCAAAGTCATCATCTTTAGGCCTTAGAATCACTATTGCTCCGGCAATAATTCCAAGAACAATGAACGCCCCTATTCCAAGGAATAAACCAGTGTTACTCTTTTTATTGGTCGGAGTTGTTTTGTCATCATTAGTGTCAATGATCGTATCATCAATAATTTCTGGTTCTAACTTCCATCCGATTTCACCATTGCTGGAGACCTCTAAATCCCAATCTGTAGCAGTTGTTGTCATTGTCCAAGGCACACCCATACTTCCAGCAAACAAACCTGTTGATGGCCCGTTTCTAGCAACTGAAAGTGTAATTGATGTTGAATCATTAGCCGCGATTAAATGCGTGGTCGATGAAGTGCTA
>JABIGP010000250.1 GCA_018650105.1 Methanobacteriota archaeon | reverse complement strand
ACAAAGAGAGTAAGGATTCATTACCTCTTGAATGGCAATTTCCAGCATCAAAAATAATTCCATTGTTACTGTTGGCGCCAATAATATTGAGTTTTATCAACGGCGACGTACTCTTTTCTTTACTATGTCTAATCTTCTTCACTCCAATGTTTTACTCAATAAATCCCGCCAAACAATGGGGTTGGGCAACTGGAGGGATAATGTTGGCTTTAGCCTCTGCATGGTCTGGTTTAGTCGACCTTCCAATTGCAGCGTCGGTATTGATTATTTTCGTATCTCCTTGGCTATTGGTAGAGGATGATAAAACAAAATCAAGTAAAGGATTTGACATCACTACTCGCAAAGACCAACAGAGAATGGCATTGTGGGCAACTGTTGTTGTTTCGGGATTGTATTTGATTTTGACACTGGCAATATTGTTGGCTAGTATTGATTCTGTGAATCTAAGCGCACACGAATTATATGGCGCTCCATTCATGCTTGCAATCGCTATTGCAATGTTTACCTATGTGATGAGAAAAGAGGAACCTAAGACGGTTATTACTGTTGTTTTATCGGTATTTGTTGTTTCAATCTTACTTTCAGTATTTGCTCCCGAATGGTTGGGGCAAGATTCTCAAACAACTGTTTCAGAATATATTACAAGAGGGGCAATCGCTTGGATTTCCTTGCCGATGTTATTGGTAGCGATGGTACCTATGGTCAATGAGGTATTTGCGCAAATCCAGCGAAAAACTAGAACACCTGTCCTAAAGAGAATCCCTGTAGGTGCTCATATTGTCCACCTTGGATTGATATTATTGATGGTTGGGCACATCTTCACAACAACATTAGTCAACAGAGAAGATGCGAGTCATCGAGTTTCATTGGTTCAAGATGAGATTATTATTCATGGTGATTATGGGTATCAATTCATGGAAATAATTCTTGAAGACGACGGTCTTGAAGTCGGAGATGGTTATGTCGGAATTAGAATCGCTGTTTATGAAATGGACGAAAATGGCGATGAGATCATCGAATACTCCAAAATAGCAACCGTGGAACCTGGTATGCTTAGATTTGATTCAACAGGAACTGCGCGTTCTGAAGTTGACACATTATCCAGATGGCATGGCGATATTGTTTTCATCTTTGATGGCTCTCAAGCCAATGGATTGATGCAACAGGCCAGAATGGACGGTTTAGATTCAATTGAAATGGTTAGAGTAACAATCTATGATTTGCCGAACTCGCATCTAGTGTGGTCCGGCTGGAGTTTAATGTTAATCGGTATGGCACATATTGCAATCATCTCAAAGCGTAAAAACAACGCACTGAGTGATGATGATTCACAAATAGAGCAAGAGGAGTGACCCTTCTTTCATCCAATGCAATTATGAAGGGGGCATTGGTCGCCGGACTATCCCTAAGGGAGGCTTATACATGGAAGAAGGAACAATTATCCACGTCGATTATGAACTATACAATGAGGAAACCGGTACTATTATCGAAACAACTCGTGAAGATGTTGCAAAAGAACACGATGTCCATCAAGAGGGTCGCACATACTCTCCAATGGTCTGTATCGTTGGTGGCGGAATGCTAATCGCAGGTTTTGAAGATGCACTAGCAGAAGCAAAAGCAAATGAAGAAATTGAATGCATCATTGCTCCAGAAGATGGATATGGTGCGAAAGATTCTGAATTGATTGATACAATCAGTATTGACAAACTTCTCCAATCTGTAAAAGACCCTAAGTCACTTTACATTGGTGCACCGGTAAACATTGGTGGAAAGCAAGGATACCTCTCATATCTTGCAGCAGGCCGCGCTCGTATTGATTACAACCATCCTATGGCTGGAAAGACCTTGAAGTACAGTTTCAAGATTGTTGCAGTTGTTGAAGGTAAGGAAGAAAAGGTTACAGCACTGCTTGAATCCAACACAGGTCATACTGACTTTGGTGTAGAATTCACTGGTAATGATCTTGCTATCACCCTACCACAAACTATGCTTTTCGATACCAACGCTGCAATGCTCAAATTCCGTTTGGTTACAACCATCCGAGATGCAGTTTCTGATATTGCTAAGATTTCATTTGTTGAAGTTCACGAACCTCGTGGATTCGGTGTTGAAGAAGAAGATGTTAGCGAAGACCTATCTTCTCTATCAGTAGCTGAACTCAAAGAACGTTGCAAGGCAGCAGGACTACCTGTTGGTGGAAAGAAGGCAGATTTGATTGACCGTCTTTCACAACAAGAAGTTCACGTTCACGACGAGAACTGCAATCACGATGAAGAAGAGTGATGCTTTCTAGTGGTCTCTTCTTCTAGGGTTCGTATTGGTTGATTGTTAATTATTTCAATACTCACCTCATGATAAGAAGAGTGATTCTTAATACTCAAGAGTCAACTGAAAGCCTGAGCAGACCGTAGCGTATGAAAAGACCCACTGCTAACTCTTTGATTGTCACTTAACTTTTCAATGGGTGTTAGGAGAAACCCATTGAAATTGTTGTAAATTAATATAACATAAATATACGTAGTTCAAATATGCCTAGACTCCTAAAGCCAGTAGACCTCAAAGGATGGGTCCCCCAAAATCCAAAAACTCATGATATTAGAAATTTGGATTGGGTTGCAGACCCTAGATTTGAAGACTTAGGTGAATTTCTCGGTCGGAAGATAATGAGTTACATCTCAAAAAAAATTGGTTGGGTTAATACTCCACTTCTTGAAATGAAAAGATCACTTCACAAGAGGGTTCAAGATCCAATTTCGGGTAGAGCCGCCCCTTACTATCTAAGAAATCCTACGGCAAAACCGAATAACAGCCCAACATACAAACGATGGATTCAATTTTCCCCAGTTAATTATCATGCAAACTATTGTCAATTTTACTTTGAAGTTTACTTTGAAGGCGCAGATGCTTACGATGAGGATGACTCTTATTCAAGACTTAAACCAATCATCAATCCTCCTGTGAATAAAGATGAGATTGTAATT
>JABIGP010000174.1 GCA_018650105.1 Methanobacteriota archaeon | reverse complement strand
GATTATGCATGCTTGGGGTTTCATTATGCGTATTGCCCAAAGAATTATCCAAACCTTTGCCAATTGAAAAATTGCAACTGTTATCTGAACGGTTGCAGGAAAAGGGAATTGGAGTCCACATTACCAATATCGATAGTTGATCAAGACCCTTCTGGTGAAAGTCCAGAAAGGTCTAGTGGACTTGCATCCAGCAAGGTACACCCAGGCATGAATAAATTAGCACTGAAACCATGTCGGTAGACCACAGCACCGCTGCCCCATTCATTGATGTAACGCGTCATCTGTGCAGCCATTTTCTTTCTTTGAAATTTAACATCTGCACCATAGAAATGCTTTGCATCAATCCATGCAACCGGATTACCATTGATTTCAACATGGTCTAAGAATAATATATCTGGAGTTGCAACTGGTCTGCCATGTTGGGCAGATTGTTCGCGAACCATTTCTGGTTGTCTGCGGAGTTTTACGCCTTGATCTTCAAACCAATCTGATAGAATATCTTCAAACTTATCGGCCTTTACTTGGACTTCGGATTGGTCCACATTTGAGACTCTATCCGCCGCTTCAGCTTCTTCAAATTCTTTTCTTTCCCGCTTAGGTAATTTGCTAGGTGTGCGTAAGCATTCTTTGATTTTTGATTTTGACCATTTTAGTTCTCCCAATACTATTCTGAAAATATTCATCGGTGGAAAATCAAATCGTTTTGAGAGGTCAACGATACTTACGCCTTCTTTGTATAGTCGCGCTAATGCTTTACTCCGAGATTGTAATCTTCCATGGCCATAAACCGTTTTTTGTTGTAATAATGCAGAACGAAGAGATAATGCTTGGTCCAAACTCATTTCATGTTTCTTTACAATTTGGGCGATTTCTTCTACTCTTTCATCATCTAGCCAACCAAATTCACCCTTGCGGATAACCTCATTTGCCATTATCGCCTCTTCTTTTAGAGCAACTGGTGATACTATCCAATTGAAGGAAAAGTGTTTTGCCTCCTCCATATTATCTGGAAAAGCAAGCGGTTTTTGTTTTGCTGTGAACCTATTTTCCGCTTTACGGTTCATCTCTTCTATTTGCTTGAGATTCTTTTCCATCAAGACTTTTTTTGCAGTTGTTCCATAGCGTTTAGGTGAATTATTGTGATTGCGATTAGAATTATGCTTGCGATTCCGGTTTGATTTGGATTTCCTCGAATCATTACCGGTGCCTTCACTCATATCAGCGGCTTAGAGACTACACACTATGAAGACACCCTCTTATTATTGAATAAAGTCCCATTTACTAACAATCACTGACAAGGCGGTTTGATAAGTTAGACGTCTTTGCAATAAATATGCGGTCCCTTACAATCTGTGTAACTATTTCTCTTCTTTTGCTAGTGTCATCTCTATCAGCAATTGTCATGGGTGGTTCCAACGACTACCCAATAGAAAGCGAAAATGGAGATGTGTTACTTGATTTTGGTACATATTATTCATCGGAAAACAATACTACTTTGGGATGGTTTTCACAAGCGAGTGGCCTAAATAATGACATGATTGAAGATTCCGTCAGTTTCCAAAATGGTACAACTACCGTAGTTGGTTCATTTCAATCATATATTGATTTTAGTTTCGATTTCCCTGGACCACAGGCTACTGGTGGAATTGGTGATATTGATTTCTATATCGCTTGGCTTGATGTGAATGGTTCTTGGCAATCAAGTATTGGTGGCGGCAGTCAAGGTTTTGACACTATTGATTCGATAGAAAAATTACCTTCTGGCGATATTGTGGTCTCTGGAACGTATTGCTATAATACAGTTGGAGAGGCGTGTAATTTAGTTCTTGGAGAACTAGACCCATTAAACAAAACAAACGATGATGATAGTGGTAATGTGTTCATTGCAAGCCTTTCATCCGACGGCGTGTGGCTTTGGGCCAATCAAATCGAATCACCTTTAGAAGTTCATGAATTTTCATTAACGGTTAACAATCAAAACGAGATTCATCTAGGTGCGATTTACACCGGCATGCTTGAAATTGATGGCCAAATAATTCCTGGTAGCGATCAGCCTGGAATATTAATCACTATTTTTAATGAATCAGGAGAAATAGTAAACGCAATAAATGCAATTTCTCCACAAGGGATTGAATCTATTGGCTCACTATGTGTAGACGGTCTGGGCAATACATATGCTGCGATAACCTTCTTTGAAGAAATTACATTTGACCAAATTATGTTGAATGGAACTGGTTATGCTGATATTGCAATTGCACGTTATGATTCAACAGGCTGGTTATGGGCACAAAGCGGAGGTGGCACTTCTGAGGATTTGGCTTGGGGTTGTGGCGGTTCACAATCCGGAGTTGTTGTAGTTGGTGAATATCAAGGAAATGCTAGTTTCGGTAGTTATTCAACAGAATCAAGTCAATGGATTGATGGCTTTATTGTTTCATTGAATGAAGAAGGAAGTTGGCAATCATTGCAAATAATTAGTGGAATTGGTAGTGATAGGGTTACTGAGGTATTGGTCAATCAATTTGGAGATATGACAATTGCCGGTATTACTTCTGGAGGTTTTACAATAGGGCAAGATGTACTGCAAGATATTGATGGTAATACAGATGTATATCATTACGATGTTTTTGTTGCCCATGCTGATGTTAACGAAACTTGGCAATGGGCAATTATTGCCGGAGGACAGGGCGATGATAGTATTCGTTCAATGAACGTTGGACCTTATGGTTCACCAATTGTCACAGTATTATTGCATGAAGATGGTGTTTTCGGAGGTTATGAGGCCTATCAAGAGAATGAAATTGATATTGGTGTTTGGTCTTATGAAACTGATTTAGATGGCGATGGTATTGTCGATGGTTCGGATAATTGTTTACGCGATAGCAATCCACTGCAAGAAAACTATGATGACGATGATTTTGGCGATGTTTGCGATTTAGATGATGATGGCGACGGAGTTGAAGATTTAGCCGATGATTGCCCATATGGAGAGACGCAATGGCAAAGTGATTCATCTACTGATTATGATAGTGATGGATGCAAAGATTCAACTGAAGATTACGATGATGATGAAGATGGAGTTTTTGATACTAACGACCTTTGCCCGCTAGGGCCTTTGGGATGGGTTTCCAATCCAGAGGAAGATATTGAAGGAGATGGTTGTGCAGATTGGGATACTGATGAAGATGGTTTTGTTGACCAAATGGATAATTGCCCAGGGATTTACAATCCATTACAAGCAGATTTAGATGATGACCAAATTGGAGATATTTGTGATGATGATGAAGATGGTGATGGAATAAGCATCCCTCAAGATAATTGCCCTCACGACCTTGATCCTTGGATATCAGACATTCAAAATGACCACGATTCCGATGGATGTCGAGACTCAATCAATGATTACGATGACGATGATGATGCAATTCTAGATGTCAATGATGGATGCCCTATTGGTCATGTCGGCTGGGCCGATAATTCTAGCACATTTGACCATGATGGCGATGGTTGTCATGACCAACTAGAAGATGATGATGATGATAATGATGGCTTTGATGACGATGCTGATAATTGCCCTAACGGAATAGTTGGAATCTCTCAACCAGGCCAAGATGAAGATGGTGATGGTTGTGTTGATTCGGTTGAAGATGAAGATGATGATGATGATGGCATCATAGATTCCCTAGACCAATGCCCTAGGACTCCAAAGTTAACCATGGTTTCCGGTTCTGGATGTAGTCAATATCAATTGGATGATGATTTAGATGGTGTTGTCAATGCTGAAGATATTTGTCTAAACAGTAAACCAAGTGTTGCAGTTGACGAACAAGGATGTGAGAAGTTAGTAATAATTCAAAATCCAGCTGAATCAGTGGATGAAGATTCTCTGTTCAATTTGACTAATTTCTTCTTTTTACTGGCAATTCTAATGGGCGTTGTGGCATTATATATTTCTAATATGAAACCAAAGATGAGCAAGATTTCAGTGCCACCGGTCAATCCAATGGAAGCACTAGAATCTCCAAGTAATGTGAAAACATTGGAGCCCGCAAGTATTGAAGCGCTTCGGTCTGCTGAGGAAGATGCTATCGAGGAAGATGCTATCGAAGAAGATGTTACTGAGGAAGATGCTGCCGAACCTGAAGCCGTCAGTGATGAGATTGACTACTCATCAATGACTGTAGTCCAGTTGAAGGAACTCCTTAGAGAGGCTGGCAAGACCGTGTCTGGTAAGAAGGCCGAACTAATTGAGCGCCTGCAAGAGTGATTAATTGTACACTATTGCTGGTCCAAGAGGTACTGCTGCACCTGCTCGTTGCGTTGTATCTTCTTCTGATTCTCCAATAACAAATGTAATGTGTTCAAGTCCTAAGTCAGCAGCAATAAATTCACTTCTCTGTTGTAGGACTTGTTGTTCGTTCAATTCACCCAATATCACAGAACGAGAATAGTCATCCCATTTGAATAACTGTGGAAGCATTTTTTTGCCCCAGTAACCCATTATTTCGCCTTTTCGTTGACCCTGACAGATTTCCATTTGCGATAGGATTGGGATGAATGCCTTTGGATTTCCTCCCGAGATGATAAAGTCCAATGCAGTCTTTGCTAAATCTCGTTTCCAGCGAGGGCTGATTACAACAATTGCTGATTTAGCTCCATTTTCTATATGACGTTCAGCGACATTTTTTATTTTGCGAGCAGATTCAAGGAATGAACGCATATATGTTTCTGCATCCAAAATTGATTGATGTTGTTTGCTCACATTTCCAGGGTTTTTGAATTGGGATGCAGAAATTAATGTTTGATTCCCTATTGCTTGGCCCCAATCTTCAGCCATATGCGGTGTTGAAATTGAAATCAAATGAGCCCAAACCTCGAGTAATTCTTGACCAACTACTGGGTTCAATCCGCCTCGGCGAATATACCAATTGATATCTTTTGGAATTTCATAATGAGAGATTTCAACCGCTCGTCGTAAATCATACACATCCATCGCTTGTTGGAATTCTGTGCTACGCTGACAGATTCGTGCTCGTAACCAATCATCCATTATCGATTCAGTTCCATTCCATGAAAGGATTGTTTCGGGCATACTTCGCAAGGATTGCATGACCCTATTATTCGCCTCTAAGGCAGTATCTGACCAATCCATTCCAGCAGTAGGATTTGCAGCGAATAGAATGAATAAACGTACTGTATCTGCTCCATATTTCTCAATCATTTCTTCAGGTGAAACTGTATTACCTAGTGATTTGCTCATCTTTGCACTGCGTTCTCCTAACTGTGAATTACATTGTGGGCATGGAGATCCGGCATGGTCAACTGAAAGCGTAATAGAGCAATTGTCGCACCAAGGGGCGCTCATATTCACCATTCCTTGACACAATAACTCATTGAATGGTTCATCAATGTCATGGAGTCCCAAATCTCGTAGTGCTTTTGTCCAAAATCTAGCATATATCAAATGCATTTGAGCGTGTTCAATTCCACCACAATAGAAATCTACATTCATCCAATGGTTGGCGACTTCCTTATCGAAACAAAAATCATCATTCATCGCATCTGTATAACGCCAATAATACCATGATGAATCTACGAAAGTATCCATAGTATCGGTTTCTCTTCTTGCAGCCTTACCACATTTCGGGCAATCAACTGCCAAGAAAGATTCTGAAGTTTCCAAGGCGTTGCCTTGTCCAAAGGCAACATCTGTAGGCAATTCAACCGGAAGGTCTGATTCTGGAACTGCTACTTCGCCGCAATCACTACAATGAATTACTGGAATTGGGGTTCCCCAATAACGTTGACGAGAAATCAACCAAGGTCTAATTTTCCATTGAACCAAACCTTCTCCTTTGTTCATTTCTTCAAGTTTTGAAATCATCGCCTGTTTTGCATCTTCACCAAATAGGCCATCAAATCCTTGCATACCCGAGTTTACCATCCAGCCTAATTCAGTTTTGGCCTTTTTCAATTCTTCATCTGGGCTGTCGCCTTCTTGCATAACAAGAACTTGCTTGATTGGGATATTGTATTGTTTAGCAAAAGCAAAATCACGTTCATCATGGCCTGGAACTGCCATTACAGCACCTGTGCCATAGGAAGCGATAACGAAATTACCGACCCATATTGGAATCAATTCTCCGGTGAGAGGATGAATTGCATTGCGACCTAGTGGCACACCCTTCTTTACCTTCAGAACTTTTTCTCTATCAAAGTCAGACATTGCCGCAACTTCATCTTTCAGTTGCTTCCATCCTTCTTCATATTGAGAACCTTCAACCAATGATTGTGCTAGTTGGTGTTCTGGTGCAAGAGTGACAAATGTTACACCGAATAATGTATCTGGTCTTGTCGTGAATACTCGAATTTTTTCCTCACTCCCTTCTATTTCAAATTCGATCTCCGCTCCTTCTGAACGACCTAACCAATGTTGTTGTAAGGATTTTACATTTGCAGGGAACTCGATTGTTTCTAAACCATCTAATAATTGCTGAGCGTATTTTGGTGTATCCAAAAACCATTGACTCATGTTTTTCTGCCTAACATTACCATTGCAGCGCCAGCAGCGCCCATTTGCTACTTGCTCATTAGCTAACACAGTTTCACATAGATCACACCAATTTACAGGTGCATATTTCCGATATGCCAATCCGTTTTCTAAAAATTTGGTGAAAAACCATTGATTCCATTTGTAATATCTAGGCTCATGGCTCATGACAATTCTTCGCCAATCATAAGAAAAACCCATCCGTTTAATTTGTTTAGTAATACTTTCCATGTTTTTCTTGGTGATATCATAGGGATGCATTCCTTCCTTTATCGCTGCATTTTCTGCAGGCATTCCAAATGAGTCAAAACCTATCGGGTAAAGAACATCAAAACCCATCATCCGTTTATATCGAGCGACTGCGTCACCAATTGAGTAATTTCTAACGTGCCCCATATGCATTTTACCAGAAGGGTAGGGGTACATTTCAAGGCAGTAAAATGGTGGCTTCTGTGGGTTCAAATTAGTCTCAAATATTTGAGAT
>JABIGP010000161.1 GCA_018650105.1 Methanobacteriota archaeon | reverse complement strand
ATTAGAATTAGCGACTGGAAGGAATGGACCATATACATTCTGACAAGAATAATCTAAATTATCAGCAGTCATTGTGGTAAGTCCGGAGCATTGTACAACTGCGGTAGAACCTGCTGGACCGTTTCCATGGCTTGCCATGTACAGATTTCCAGTAGATGTAATTCCCATAGTGGGCTCAAAAGTACTCATTCCAATACCGTAATAACTTCCAGCAGAAAGGAATGGAATGTTATTTCCTCCCAGTGCTGAAGTGTTATTCATTGCATTGATTCCTCCAGGATAATGATACCAAGTATTGTTGCCCAATTGCTCTTTGAATGTGAAAAAAAGGTCTTCCTCAACAATGATTTTTTCTTCTCCATCAGAGCCAAAACATCCTGCTAGCATTGATGTAGAGATCAGTATTGCAAGAAAACCTGCTTTCAAACTAGACTGCATATCTACACCTATTGTTTCATTGGTTACCAAAGAAGTCACTACCGAGTAATGGCAGTAACAGACTTGCATCACCCTCTACACAAATGTGAGGGGCTTCCGGACGCATTTTGCCCCACGAAATCGCCTCTCGCAATCTTGCACCTGAAAGGCTACCATCGTGTTCAGGTGCTGTTGTAATGTAAACAGCGCTATCAAGGCCGCCACGGTATTGGTTCCACCAGATAACGTGGTGCTTTGAAATGCCACCCCCAATCATCAATGCGTTTGAAGTTTCAACATCCCATGTTAGGTCGGACATATATTGCTCGTCTGCTAAAGTATCGATATGGAAATCACGATGCTTTTGACGTAACATGAATAATTGCGCTCCAATAGAGCCATCGGTTATTCCAGGAATAACGACAGGAATCTTATGCTTTGCAGCCCAGTAAATGATTGTATCAGGAGTTCCAATACGCTTGCCCAACTCCCATACAAGTTGGATAGAGCCGAATCCTATCCATGCATCAGCGCCGGTTTTTCCAGTTTCTTCAAGACGACATTTGTAGATGTCTTCTAAAGCAGGCATGACCATTTGTTCAATTATTTCACCATATGATGCATTTGGAACGATTACATTGCCAAGGCGCATCAATGAATGCTCACCAAGCTCAATGTCATCCAACTCAAATGCGCCATGATAGTAGTGTTTGTAGGCTCTTGCGATATCGTGGTCAAGCATTCCGCAAGTTGTTGAAACAACATTGAACATTTGTTGCTTTAAGGCTTCAACAAAAAATCCACGAGTTCCTGTTGCACATAAGCACGCAGGGAATGAAAGCCAATTACAGACTTTACTAGAATCACCGTCAACTGCATCAACCTCAGACCTCATGTCGCGTAAAATATCTCTTGCAGTAGCCAGTTTTGATGCGGTAAATCCTCCGGCCTTTGCCATTTGATCTATTAGCGAAGAAGGCGTGGTTAGTGCCGAGAAATCATAGTCCACCACGGGGACATCAAAGGACTCAGGGTCAATTGCCATGTGCAAGGGCTGGTGCGACCCTCATATCAAACCCGCGATATTGGTGAGTACCTATTTTCTCTACAGGTCGAGTAATTGCTCCAATTCGTAAACTCTATCTCGTAACCTTGCAGCCTGTTCAAAATCTAAGTTTTTAGCAGCCACTTTCATCTCATCCTTCAGTTCTGATATCAGTGTTTCAATCTGGTGCGAATCAAGACCCTTTAGGGCATCATCCGGCTCATCATAAGTCAATTGGGTTTTTAATTTTTCAATTGGTAAATCATCTTCACGAACAGTGCCTGAAGAACCGTCTTGTCCAGAGCCGCTAGACCACGCTCCAGCACCTAGTTTCAATCCTTGAGCCCAATCTCCTTCTCTGCGGCCACCTTTTTTGGCGATAAGGCGTTTTTTGCCATCAGCACCAGAGGTGGTCCCTGCGATTAAATCATCAGTATCTGCACCCATTATAGGCAAGGCCTTGACAATCGTCTTCGGTGTAATTCCATTGGCGAGATTATGGGCGTGCTGCCGCTCTCTGCGCTCAAGAGTTTGTCGAATGGCAGCCTCCATCGCAGGACTAAAACCATCTGAATATAGCAATACTTGGCCCTTCTCATTTCTTGATGCCCGTCCAATAGTTTGCAAGAGTGAACGTTCATTTCTAAGGAATCCTTGACGGTCAGCATCAAAGATTGCAACTAAACTGACCTCCGGAATATCCAATCCTTCTCGCAATAAATTGATTCCAACGATAACATCGATGTGACCAATACGTAGTGCATTGATGATCTCTGTTCTTTCAATTGTATCGATTTCTGAATGAAGATGATGTGCTTTGACTCCCATTTGATTGAGATAGGCAGCAACTTCTTCAGCGAATTTTATGGTCAATACTGTGACTAAAGTTCTCTCTCCTGCAGATATTCTGGCATTGATTTCAGATAATAAATCACCCATTTGGCCAGTGGTAGGTCTGACCTCAATATTTGGGTCAAGCAATCCAGTTGGTCTAATTTCCATCTTTGAAATACCCTCAATAGATTGTAATAAATCATACATTGTTTCTGCTTGCGGGTGCTTTTTTTCAAGGTCCGGGGCAAATGCACCACCTCCGGATTTTGCATGTAATAATCCATTAGGTATTTTTTGTCCAGTTATTTCACACAGGTGTCTTAACTCTCTTTCTCCAGGTGTTGCAGAAACATAGACCATCTGGGGGACTAAGGATTGGAATTCAGGCATTTTCAATGGCCGATTATCGGCAGCAGTCGGTAGGCGGAATCCATGCTCAATGAGGCTGTTTTTACGCGAACGATCGCCATAGAACATCCCTCCAACCTGTGGTAATGTTACATGCGATTCATCCATTATGACCAAGAATTTATCCTTATTTCCATGAAATTGTTTTGCACAAGCAGCAAAGAAGTCGAGCATACAATAGGGTCGCTCACCAGTCTTTCGGCCATCGAAATGTAATGAATAGTTCTCAACAGCAGTACAATGCCCAACCTCTCTAAGCATTTCCAAGTCATACCTTGTTCTCTGCTCAATACGGTGTTTTTCTAATTCACGCCCCTCACTTGCATAATGTGCGATTCGTCCATCCAATTCGTCTTCAATAGAAACTAATGAGGCTTCAAATTGTTCTGGATTTGTCATAAAGAATTGCTTTGGATGAATCCATGCTTCTTCTAAATCATCTTCGACTTCCCAAGTCACTGGGTCACAAACCTGTACCTTCTCTACTCCGTCTAGGCCGAAGCGAACCCTAAGGGGGTCATCACGACTCGGCATCCAAATATCGATTACTTCTCCGCGCACTCTGCATTGACCTCTTGACAAATCACTGGTAGTTCTCTGATATTGTAATGCGACTAACTCCTTTAGCAAATCTCTTGTTTCAATCTGCTGGCCAACATGGCATCTAATATGGTATTCAAGGAATGTTTCAGGAGGATTCAATCCGTATATGCACGACACGGATGAAACAACGACACAGTCTGGGCGAGTGACTAAACTAGCTACAGTGGCAAAGCGCTCCTGCTCAATTCTTTCATTGATTGAAAGTTCTTTATCGATATACAAATCTCTCTTGGCCAAGTATGCCTCAGGTTGATAGTAATCATAATGAGAAACAAAATATTCAACAGCGTTTTGTGGAAAATAACCGACCATTTCATGATGTAATTGCCTTGCTAAAGTCTTGTTATGAGAAATTATCAAAGTAGGGATATTGAGTTTTTCGATAACCTTGGCCATTGCGAAAGTTTTCCCGCTCCCAGTCACCCCCAATAACACACATCTTGACTGTTGATTTTCCAATTGGGAAATTAATTTTCCAATTGCTTTTGGCTGGTCACCTGCCGGCTCAAAATCAGAGTGTAAAACAAATCGTTTAACATCTGGTGATAAGCGTTCAAGTGCAGCACCTTCAAGGGCCTTAGAAATATCAAAAGGATCTCTTTCCAGTAAATCGGAATCGCCAACATCGTGATTTGCAACCTGTTCAAAGGCGCCTTCATCATCCCATTCTCCGACCAAACCAATCTCTCCAATGTTGTTGTAAAATAATTTAGAAGGCAACGGGTATTGAAGTCTTTGTAATAATCTTTCAAGGAAGGTACAAACCGCCATTGACGTGAATAATTGCGCCAGTAATATAAGATGAATCTGGACCGATTAGGAACGAAATAGTTCCAGCCATGTCTTCTGGTGATGCGACTCTTTTCAATGGAACTTGTTGTTCCCTCTCTTGCCTTTTTTGTTTTGAATCACCTGCCAAAATAGCGGTATCAACAAATCCTGGTGCAAGGATATTGACTCTCTTTCCTTGAGGGCCAACCGCTTGGGCTAATGAGCGAGCCCACATTGCTAATGCAGCCTTGGATGCTGAATAATCCGCACCATGCGGAGAGCCACGTGTACCCAATTGTGAGCCGACAACAACGATTCTTGCGCTATCGGTTAGATGAGGTTGTACAGCCTTCCACACCCCAACAGCACCTTCAAAATTGGTCTTCATTGTACTTCTTAAGTCATCGATAGTCATTTCTTCTGCAGCAACTCTTTCATATCTGCCATGATTCAATACCAAAGCATCAATTCCTCTGTGCATCCATGGGTGAATTCCCAGTAAAGCCACTTCCCCATCATCATTGCAATCAACCTTGACCGCTAGTGCATCAGCACCAGTTTTTCTGATTTCATCAACGACCATTTCTGCAGGTTTTGAAGATGAATTGTAGGTTAACAAGATGTCATAACCATCTGCTGCTAAGCGTTTGCTAGTTGCAGCGCCAATACCACGGCCGCCTCCAGTAACCAATGCAATCGGGCGGGCCATGCACTTGCCAAACATTACTCAGTCATCAAACCAACCGCTTAATTTGATATTCTCTTTTACAAGAGTTGTTACAGTTCAAATCCACAGTGCTTGCAGAATTTTGCATTATAATCATGACCTTCCTTTGAACAATTCTTACAAGCTTGAGTACTAATATCGCCCAATTTCATCAATTCGGTTGAGATTATCCCAGTAGGAACAATAATCAAACTATAACCCAT
>JABIGP010000114.1 GCA_018650105.1 Methanobacteriota archaeon | reverse complement strand
TGTTCCTCCACCTAAACGAGGTGCAACATCATAGATGTAGTAATTCATATCTTTGTCAATACATGTTTGTAAGCAGAATGGACCGATAATACCTGGGTCGTAGTGTTCTTTGCTTGCCTCAATGAATTTTTCTCCAAGTTCAAATGCAACTTCTAATAATGATTCTCTAATAGTTGCAGTATTATGTCCTACAACTGTCATTTCTGGTATTTGTTGATGAGCAGGCATTGTCATTTGTTGTGGTGCAGGAAGACGTACATGTCCATCTAATGAAGACTCAAATCTCCAATCAACACCGAGTAATTCTAATCTTTCCCCTTCTTCAGCAAGTGGGCTGTAGAAGAAGTTTAGATTGAAAACAGGTCCGATAACATATCTTTCTATTCTTGCACCTGCTAATGATTCTTGGTCAATAATTCCTTCAGCAAGAAGTGTTTTGGATTTTTCTTGGTATTCTTGGAAAGATGCACAAGTGAAAAACCCTCTTTCCAACTTTTTCTGGGCATGATGAAGTTTTACGATTACCAAGCAATCAATATCTTCAGGATTTGCGATTGCCTCAGGATATGGCAAACCTGCTTTATCCAAAATCCAATAGTAATCTTGTTCTTCGGTTCTTTCTTCCATGCGTAGCATGTTTCTAGATCCAAACAATGGCACTTTGAAGTTATTCTCAACATCTTCGATAGTTGAATAAGAAGTAAATGAGCGATTAGGGATATAAATCACATTACGCTTACGCATTTGCTCTTGCATGCTCGCATCCATTACATCATTGAAAGATGACATAACAATTGCTTTGTCTACCATTCCACGGTAAACTCTTCCAGAGGATGAACGATGTGCTTTGAAATAATTTGCATAGGTTTTGTGGCGCCCTTCTTTGCAGTATGCGACAGTTGGAAAACCTTCTTCAATTGCTCCGTCGCAAATATCTAGAGCAGAATGTGACGCAGTCATACCGATGCGCAATTTCATTCGGTCATAATCTTCAACAAGTTCAGCGATTTCGTCCTTAGATAACATGGCGAATCCTCGTAATTATTATCGTGTTGAAAGGGGTCTTTGATGTGTTCGCTTGAAAAATAATCAATTATTACTCTGAAGTTGCATCAATTCTTCTGTTGAAAGTGTATCACCAGACATCAATTTGCTCATCAAATCTTGTACTTCCACGCGGGCACTTTGCTTTTGGCCAGCACCAGCGCCACGCATTGCTCTAAGCATATCTTGAATGGAATGCAAGCAACGTAGTGAAACGATGTAAAAGTGGTGAGCCTTGTCTGCTTCTTTCTTTGAAGTTCTCAAGCCACGATGTGCAGTTTCTGCCAGTTCTCTTTGACGGTCAACTTCGGAGTTCCAAAGAAGCATTAGTTCGTGTGCTTCTTGAGCCGCAGTTGCAGCCTGTTGAACTTCTTCGTGTGCAATTTCTTGCAGTGCCATTGCTTCTTGTATTGCGGCTCGAGAATCCTTCAAATCAGTGTTAGATTCTTCAGCAACCTTTAGTTTCTTTATCTGAGCAGAGATATCTTTCATTCTCTTCATTACCTTTGTTTCATTGTTTCCGGTGTGCCTTCCTTGCTCAAACTCATTT
Source organism: Methanobacteriota archaeon (assembly GCA_018650105.1). GTDB lineage: Archaea > Thermoplasmatota > Poseidoniia > Poseidoniales > Poseidoniaceae > MGIIa-L1. Next base: position 2,117 of record JABIGP010000114.1, on the reverse strand, counting down.
TCAAGTCTGTACAGTTCTTTTCTAAGTGATGGAATAGTTGCAGGTCTCTTTTCCCATTTCTTTCTGCCGCCTTGTTGTTCTCTCGGCGCAGGTGCTTCTGGACCTTTTGCACTGTCAAATGCTAATTTTGCAGCCTTCACTGCATCACTGGCAGCAGAACGTGCAGACTTCTTTTCACGAACGATTTCGTTCATTTGTTCACGAATTTCTCTCTGTTCTCTGACTTGAACAATTAATTCTCTTACTTCGGCATTCAACTCGTTACGAACTGTGGTATGAGATTTGGTTTTTTCATTCCATTCATCACGGGTAGTTCGGTATTGTGTAGCTTTGCTATCTACTAGTTTTCTACGTTCTTCGAGTTGAGTTTTGAAGTCTGACATTGTCATTCGCACCTGTTCGGGGGGAAGATTCCCATCTTCTCGCCGACTCGCCCACTTTACTCCCCCATTTAACCCCTTCATTAGAGCCTTGACATCCATTATTGCTAAAGACCATGCTGAAAGGGCTTTCAGCGAATTATTTTATCCTGCAAAATGAGAATATTATTTGTGATAATAGTTAAGGTGGGGGAGCACCTGTATACTACTGGTGAGGATATGTTTTTAGGGTCAATACAAGGTTTTGAACGAGTACTTCAGAATGATGTTAATTCGCCGTACATTACATTGGTAACAGGCCCACCTGGCTCAATGAAGTCAAGTTTTTGTATGACTATGTTATCTAATCATCTCAATAGAACTGGTGAATTCGGATTATACTGTACAGTTGAAGAAAGTGTAGATTCACTCGTGCGTGGCTCTGCCAGTATGGGAATAAACATGCCAAATAATTTGCAGCTTACAGATTTCACCGAACTACGCAGGGAAAACGAAAATATGGATTATCTAAAATTTACTAGAAGAATGATTGAGCATTTCAAGCAGCAACATGGTGAAAGATTTACTACTTTTGTACTTGATTCTCTAGGTGCAATATATTCATTGACTTCTGTAGACCAAGTAATGCGTAAGAAAATGTTTGGCTTCTTTGATTTCTTGCGAAGCATGGATCTCAATGTATTCATCATCACTGAGAGAAATGTCGGCTCACATGCTGAACTACAGGGTAATGAAGGATTCTTGGCTGATGCTGTAATCAATTTGGGAATGGATCAAAGAAATGGTAAACTGATCAGAACTTTACAAATTGAGAAAATGCGTCATTGCCGCCATGCCATGGAAAAGATGGCTATTGATGTGGGGCAAAATGGAATGGTCATTCTTGGCCCGCTATTTGACTAAAATCATATTTGAAGTGCATTCAGTTCCTCTACTGCCTTTGCTAATGATTTTCTTATTAGGCCTAAGTTACACGATGGTTGTAACTTTACTACCAACAAATTATTTTTCTCTAAACGATTTGCAATCAATATCGCATTTTGTGATGTTATAGTTACCGATTGACTCTCCGGAGTATGTTCTAATACACCGATAATAGAAGAGAAATCGAGATTTTGTTCAGAACTCTTCGCCACTGTAACTAGTCCATCTTGGTCCAATAACTGCGCACTGACAACTCCGTTTGAATTTTGCAACTCAGTAAGAATCCTTTGTTCCACATTTACTGCAGAAATGACAGGGGCATAACCTTTGAGATGTAATATTGACATTATTGGCACATTTCAATATTTTTTCAAATCGCCACGCATCATATATCCCAGTCCGCTAGAATAGTATCCCTTGAGTTCATTCATTATTACAAGGCCTCTTTTTCTATAGAATTCTTGACCCTTAATATTTGATGCCTTCACTTCTAATTGCACTTTACGATATCCTGCATTCAATGCACAATTAACGAAATGATTCCAAGCAAGGCTGCCTAATCCTTTACTTTGTAATTCTGAGCAAATAGAAAATGCTGCGACTCTGACAATGTCGTCTTTGAATGGTGTGGACCAAAATAATCCCTTTAGACACTTAGCATTTGTATAATCAGTTCCTTCAAGCAGCAATAAGTTGCCACCCCATTTTGGGATATTAAGATTTGAAACAGAAGCACTGGAATATTGTTCTCCATTTTCATTCAAAAATAGTTCCAAAACTTCATTTTTCCACTCAGAACTCAAGTTCTTTGGT